>NZ_JAPQKZ010000027.1:0-95794 GCF_027257075.1 Bacteroides sp. LFL-34
TTTATCCATTCAGAGTGAGAGAAAGGGGGACATTGTCTCTCTTTCCTCTCTGAAAAATAAATGTTTTTATTGCTTATTATCCGCACCCAAAAAGTTGCATTTATAAGTTGAACTCAAGGATGAAATTTATCATCTTTCAGCTATAATACGGCCCCATACCTTTTTATAAAAAATCAAGACTTTTTAGTTATAAGGTACAATGCCCCATTGAGATGCATAAGCATCTTGAATTTCTTTAGTTTTAAAACATACAATCTCCAGATTTGAATAAAAATCAATGGTAGCATCTACCCATGCTAGGGAAGTATCTAATTCGTCAGCCGGATACCATTCTGAATATTCTCCGTCATTTTCTTTGTTTCTATAATAAACTGAATACCATGAAACTTCCGTTTCGCCAGACATAACGCCAATACTAGAGTATAGTTTGGCCCAAATTTCCGTTAACAGAAATAATTTATAACCAATATCATCACCATCTGGTAATCTAACTGTTTTATCAAGCCAATTTACATTATTAACAAGCATTCCATTCTTATCAATAAAAAGATTTTGCTCAAAATCTTTACTATACCAATACTCTTTTTGAGTAGAATTGTATCTAACTCCAAGAATAAAGTCACAATAAACAGTTTGTGCCGATGTAATGTCTGTCCATTGATAATAAGTATACACACTAACGTTTCCGTTTACATAAGGACCAGAAGAGCCGTCATCATATGTTTCATCATAAAATCCTAATGTAATATCTAGTACGTAGTCATTGCTTTCAGCATAAGGAAAATCTACATCAAATTTAACTTCAAAAGAAGCATTTGTTATAGATCCTCCTTTCTCTTGAGAAACGACATCATTGAAAAGTACAATACTTGAACCCTTTGTCTTTAAAGTGACCAACGCATTGCATCTCTCAAATGGGTACGTGTATGATTTTCCACCATCAATTTGTATATCCAACTTAATTTGATGTTTCCCAAAAGATATTGGAATATTAGATTTCACATTTTCATCGCCACGTAAAGAAAGACGCCCTGTTAAATCCTCCTGATTATCAATATATACAAAGCATTCATCCACATGTTTACCTGTATTATACTGATAATCAAAATAAGGTTTTGTGAATAAGTTCAGATTAACCATACATATATTATCACTTGCCCCATCACTTAACAGTCCTTGCTGCGCATCTCTTTGCATCAATGCAGTCTCTTCATATTCCATAAAACCATTACCATCACATGAGATAGCAAACAAAGGAATAATTAAAAATAACATCGATTTGATAATTTGTTCTTTTTTCATGGTATTACATTTTATTAGTTCATTAATTGAAACAATAGTCGAAAATCTCTTATTATTTCTATCTTCTATATTATTTGTTCAACTCAATACATCCCATAATGAAAGGTCCTGTTGCTTTAGCATCATTATCTCTCATTTTCTCTCCTATATAATACTCGAAACTGCCGTCACGGTAAGGCTTACCACCTAATCCACCCACTTGGCAACATTTTGTCAATGTCAATGTTCCGTCCGAATTTGAGATTAGTAGTTTATCACACAGACCTTTAAAGGCCTTTTCTGCAATGGCACGATACTGACTATCAATATATCCTTTATTCACTGCTTTCATATAAGCATACATACATTGTGTCGTAACAGAAGCTTCCGGGAAATTACCGGTACGTGAAGGTTGATCAATCACCTGATACCATAAGCCATTTTTATCTTGGTATTTTGAAAGAGTCTCCGCTAATTCCTTCGTCCATTTAATCATATCAGCATAGCCTGAATGATCTTGGGGAATATATTCCAAAGCATCTACCAAAGCCATAAACCACCAACCAATACTACGTCCCCAGAAATTAGGAGAATGGCCTGTTTCCGGATCAGCCCAGCGCTGACTCCGGTCCTCATTCCATGCATGATAATAAAGTCCCGTCTTGGTATCGTATGTATGCTGATGGCAGAGAGTGAACTGTTTAACAGCCTCATCAATCCATTCCGGACGATTAAATTCAGCTCCATATCTAGCCATAAAAGGAGAAGCCATATACAATCCATCCAACCACATCTGATTAGGGTATATTTTCTTATGCCAGAAACCTCCATCTGTTGTACGAGGTTGCTTTTTTAGCTGATCTATCAAATTCTCGATAGCCAATTTATATTTCTCCTTTTTGGTTTCATTGTACAAATCAAACAGAACTTTTCCGGAATTGATATAATCCAAATTATAGGTTTCTTTCTTATATAAATGAATCTCTCCTTTATCGTCTACCAAAGAATCAGCCCATGCCTCTACATAATCAAAGTACCTACGGTCTCCTGTTTTCTTCCAAACTTGTAACATCGCACAACAACCTACTCCTTGCGCATAACCAAAATACAGGCGTTTTCCATGATCCAGTTGCCACGCTTCCGGGAAACGACGAATTTCCGAATCGGCAAACAGACGATAATAAGTGTCGGGAGCAAAAGTATCCGTACGGAAAGGAACTGCCGGAAGTCCAGCTTTATTAAACAGATTCACTCTAAAGAAAGTCCCATAACCGTAGCGTACAGCTACAGGTGCAGAGACATAAGTTGAAGAAAGTGTTATCGAACTTCCATTAATCACAGCATCAGCCGGATAAAACCGCGCATCATTGCCGGCAATAAAAAATCCTTTTACCGGTTCATTGCCGGGTGTCTGCAGGCCACCTTCCGCAAATGCAAAATCTAATGTAATTTCTCTCCCATTCACTTTCATTGATTTGTAGAGAGGTCCTGAATAAACAATCTTTTTACCATATTGCTTTGCTAATGCCCAAGCTGCCAGCCGTTCGCCCGGTGCAACTTTATTTCGTGGATGTATGTCGGTAGAATCGGCTGCATCCGTCACTACTGCCATACCAATATTTTCAAGTCCACTTAACCATGTTTTTAATTGTGCTTCACGAATACCTGCCGGTTGCTTGTAATGTGGTGCAATCTGTACGAAATAGAAAGGCATATCCGGCTGATTCCATTCTTTCCGCCAACTATTAATCAGGTTAGTAAATACTTCCTGATATTTCTCATAACGAACAGAGTTGGATTCTCCCTGATACCAGATATTTCCTTTTACAGTGTACCCTACCATAGGAGCAATCATGCCATTCCACAAAGTAGCCGGAACCTTACACTTATCTTTTTCCCTACTCACCTTTTCTTTTGAATATTGTTTTAAGACATCAGCATACAGCGGATTGTTTTCCATCACTTTCATACTTGTCCAAGATTCAGCATGTGTTCCTCCCCAAGTAGACTGAATCAATCCAACCGGTGTACTCAATTCTTTATACAATTTACGTCCAAAGACAAATCCTACAGCAGAAAAGTCTTTCAGATTCTCCGGATTACAAACCACCCACTTTCCAACGCAATCTTCTTTTTCATCATCAGGTGCCAGTTGATGCTCTACATGAAACAGGCGGATTTCCGGGAAATCAGCATCTTTCATTTCTTCCGCTTCATTCAACATTCCTGTTTTCCATTTCACTTGCGGATTACGGGCTACGGGAAATTCCATATTTGACTGTCCCGTACAAAGCCAAACTTCACCTATTAATATATTATTGATCCGGATCTTATTATCACCTTTCAACATTACAGATTGTCCGGAAGTAGCAGCCGGTGTTTGTATCATCAGTTCCCAATGACCGTTTGCTAAAGCAGTCACCTTGTATTTCTTATGATCCCATGAAGTCTTTACCAAAATCTTTTCTCCGGGACGTGCTTTTCCCCAAAAACGTACTTTCGCATTTTGCTGAAGTACCATATTATCTGATAATATAGAGGGAAGTTGTATATCTGCATGAATACCTATTGGAAAGAAACAGACCAATAACCACAGACAAAAAATAATTCTACAGAATTTCATTGTATTTTATAGTTTTAGATTCAATATTTTACTGAATAAGCACATGTCAAAGATACCGCATTACATGGTAGAGTTAAAGAAAAGGAATATGGAGAATTCGACTTTCTTATGTAAATTCATATGTGTACAGCCCATCACACGCCTATTTTGTACGATTTTACAGGCTATGTACGATTTTCCAGTCTTTCTACCATTCTTTTTTAATTCACTTTATTTATCTCAACCTTTCTCATAACCAATGCATCAATAATATCTTCATCTATCTTCACATCTTTTTTAGCCGTAATAGTCAAATTGTCAAAACAGAAATTGGATAATTTATATTGTTTTGATTTCTCTACAGCAAAAAAGGAATCACAATCCAGATGAATATTACGCATTGTAATATAGCTGGAATACGAGACTGGCATATCCTTGCGATCTTTCAAATCATAAAACTGTGTCCAAGGAGCAATAAAGATACAATTGCGGACATTTCCTTTTATGTCTTCAACGAGGATGTACTTATATTGTTGGGGAGTATCCGGACGCATTTTCAACCACAACAGGCGTTTAGCCTGATCCAGATTGCAACGTCGAAGAATTATATTATGATTATATATCGATTCACTACCGCAAGTCAGCACTCCGTGACAGAATCCAAAAGTACAGTCTTCAATGATAATATCACAATTGCCACCATTATCGGGATCTTGATCAGCCCATGGTCCTTTGCCACCTTTTAATGCAATTGCGTCATCATTAACCGACATATAGCATCCCTTGACAAGTACATTTTTACACGCATCAATATCGATTGCATCCGTACTTGGAGCCTTTACGGGAAAAGAAGGTGAAAAGATATGCAAATTCAAAAGTTTTACGCTATCACACTTATAAATGTGAGTTGTCCAAAACGGAGAATTAACAAGTCGCACATCTGAAACTTGTACATTATTGCTATGAGATATATGAAGTAGACGAGGACGCAATTCATCCATATTAGTACATTTAGGAATAACACGCCTCCGCAACCAGAATGACTTCCAATATCGTTCACCGTTTCCATCAACTTTTCCTTTTCCGGAAAGGGTGAAACCATCTACCTTATCAACATTAATCAAAGCTGAAAAGTACTTTAGGTTCTGTCCCTCCATACGTGTTTCTATTACAGGAAAGTTGCTAATATCGTCACTACCTTTTAATATAGCTTTCTCTTCCAAATGCAAGTGTGTTCCCGGCTTAAAGAACAGCGCACCACTAAGATAAGTACCTTCAGGTATAACAATGACTCCGCCTCCATTATTAGACGCCAAATCTATAACAGCCTGAATTTTCTCTGTCTGTAACAGTGTACTATCATTCACTACTCCATAGTCGGTAATCAAGAGACTCTTTCCTAATCCATTTATATCAGTTTTTTCATTTTTGTAAAACCAATCCGGTATAATTTTACCATCGGGAAATTTTTCCTGACTAAACAGTTGCAGACTGCAACATGTCGCTACTATTAAAAATGCTGACTTTATCATTTTCTATATCTCGTTACTTTTTTGCAAAAGTACCGCATGTTTCCATTTGCCCCAAAGCAAAAGATATGGAGATATTGATTTTCTTATGGAGTTCTATACAAAGGATTCAAATACTATTTATCTATATACAATATTCCATATTCAGACTTATTTTTGTACATATATCGAATTAAAATAAAACGCTCTCTACAGTATCAAAAAAGCGCATCCTCTTTATAAAAGAAGACACGCTACGATAGAGTTAAGTTTTTCTTATATCATTTATTCCGGGATGAACAATCCGGTAGACTATTATTTTGTAAACACAATCTCTCCTTTACGTCCGCCACCACGAAGAAAGATTTCATAAGTACTATTTCCTGATTCTTTTATTTTCAGCAGATCCAAATCCGTATTCTTTGTTTGTTCCCCGCGTATAACCGTTTTTAATACCCCTCCTGTTGTCCGGTCCAGTTCCACTCTTTGACATTTTAAACACCCGGCTCCAAGTAGTACTTCCCGCAGTATAATGTTCCATTATCTCTGCTTCCGTCACTCGATATGTACCTTGCCGGATATATACAGTATCTCCTGCCATCACTTTTGATTGTGCTTTACCCAACGTGGCAAAAGGCTTATCAATCGTCCCACTGTTTGAATCGCTTCCATTAGTAGCCACAAAATAATTCGTAGCCGAAAGAGAAAAGAGGAAACATCCTATAAAAAAAAGAAGAAGGCTAATACGTTTCATTGTATATTAAGTATTATGTAGCAGCAAAGCTACTGTTTTTTATACCATAGGAGCTGTAATATCGTACGTAAAGAATAGAATTTTGTCTTTTCTACTTCAATTATCAGACAAATTCCAGCATTAACAATCATAGTTCATAATAACAATAGTTTGATATAAGGATAAAAATGCATCCTTTATATACAAATTTGCAGGTGAATACTCTCCCAATCCACTTCCTTTGTAGAAAGAAAATATTCAATCTTTATAACAATATAATTATGAAAAACTTATTTTATGCGCTTACATTTTTTAGTTTTGTCACAGCTTGTAGTGATAATTCAGTCCAAAATCCAACACCACCTCCCGTGTCTGATAATGGTGATAACAATAATATGCAAGTTGTTGAGTTTCTAAGAAATCGTGCTATGGTGGCAAGTTATAACACTATCTTTCCTAATAAAGAAACAGAAAGAATAGAAAGAAAAGGCGTACTACTCAGCTGGAGATGGCTTTCCACCGATCCGGACGATATTGGTTTTGATATCTACCGCAAAGAAGGTAACTATAAATTCCAAAAGCTAAACAAAACTCCGATTATCAATAGTTCTAATTACAAAGATTTAACAGCAAACATTAATAAGATTCTCAAATACGAAGTTCGACAAGCAAATACCAATAATATTTTATGTTCATGTAACTTTACTCCGGAAATGGCACAGAACTTTTACCGGACGGTCCCATTAAACAATAATAATCTGCCATATCCCGATTTAGTATATAAAGCTTCGGATGCAGCTATTGGCGATTTAGACGGCGACGGAGATTATGAATTGGTTCTGAAACGTGAAGTGTCACCTCTTGACAATGGTAGCACGGGAATTGGAATTACTCCCGGAAGTTGCCTGTTAGAAGCATACAAGCTAACAACCGGGACATTTTTATGGCGTATCGATTTAGGCTCTAATATCCGGCAAGGTATTCATTATACTCCCTTCATTGTATATGACCTGAATGGAGATGGCAAGGCGGAGATCGCAGTCCGCACCTCCGAAGGTACCGTTTTCGGGGACGGAACGAAAATAGGCGATGTCAACCAAGATGGAATAACCGACTATGTAGACAGGGCTCCCCAAAGTGCCACTTATGGCAGAATTATCACAGGGCCGGAATTCTTATCTATCATTGAAGGCAGAACCGGAAAGGAAGTAGCCCGAACCGACTATATCTACCGTGGTGAAAAAAATAAATGGGTGACATATTGGGGAGATAATTGGGCAAACAGGATGGATCGTTTTCTGATGGGAGTCGGACACTTCAGATCTCAAAAAGGAATTCCAAGCCTACTCATGTGCAGAGGATATTATAAGAACTACCAGATTGTAGCTTTAGATTTTACTGATAACAAAATAACAGAGCGATGGCATTTTGATACAGCTGACAACTATTCGGATTATATAGGGCAAGGTAATCATAATTTAGCAGTCGGAGATATAGATGATGACGGAAAAGACGAAGTCTTATATGGGGCATGTGTCATAGACCATAACGGTAAAGGGCTATATAGCACAAAATTAGGACATGGTGATGCCATGCATTTGGGCAAATTTGATCCTACACAGGAAGGGTATCAAGTAGTAGT
Source organism: Bacteroides sp. LFL-34 (assembly GCF_027257075.1). Lineage (NCBI taxonomy): Bacteria > Pseudomonadati > Bacteroidota > Bacteroidia > Bacteroidales > Bacteroidaceae > Bacteroides > Bacteroides sp. LFL-34. The sequence continues at coordinate 7,767 of NZ_JAPQKZ010000027.1, forward strand.
CTGCCATGAAGAACCCAAGGAGTATGGAAATATTGGAACAGAATTCCGGGATGCCAGAACGGGCAGGATATTACATTATATTCCCGGAAACGGCAAGGACGTAGGACGTTGTATGGTCGCAGATGTTGATCCGGACAGTCCCGGATGTGAATATTGGTCGTCAGAACCGGACGGTGTCATGTATTCCTGCAAAGGAAATGAACTGACAGGTAAAAGGGCACCTATAGCCAAAGGTGGTGATACATCATACAATATGACAATCTGGTGGAGTGGATCATTAAACAGGCAAATGCTTGATTACCTCGTTATTCACAGCTATACCGACGGACGTTTGTTCAATGGCAGCGATTGGGGTGTAAAAACAGCCAGCGGAACCAAAAACAATGCCTGTTTTTATGGCGATATTTGGGGAGACTGGCGGGAAGAAGTTATCTTCGTTGATGAAAATGATACAGAGCTAAGAATCTTTACTACTGATTTTGAAACCGACTATCGTTTCCATCCTCTAATGGACGACCATTTATATCGTTTAAGCGCTACACATCAGAACATAGGTTACAACCAGCCCACTCATCCGGGTTACTATATCGGTTCTGACTTGAACAAATAAAAAAGAAAGGCGTGTATGCTTTCCGCAAAGAACATACACGCTTTTTATAAAACTAACCCTATTCAAAACTCTATCATTTCCTTACCTCAATAAATATCAGAAAGCAAATACATATCGGGAGCTTACTCCAGGTCTGTCGTATTTCAATCCATCAACTTTGGTACTTCCACTGCTTGTCAACTGTACTCCAAATATACTTGTATTATTACGCTCTGTAGACGACCAATAATACATGTCATTTTTCAGTCCGTCACTACCTGTTATTTTTCCCAACTGCGTATTCATCGTTTCCCAATTAGTTACCATTGCCCTCAAATCACCGACAGAAGGAATAAACCAACCGGAAGAAATACTCGGAGCAACCAAATTATAGTTATTCAAGGAATTCACTAAAAGTGACTTATTCTTTGCTTCCGCATATTTTTTAATTACTTCCGTGTGATTATACCCTAATCGCTGATCCCTCGACGTACCATTCAATGTTCCGGTAGACGCCGATCCATCCCATCCCATCGGACTTAAATCAATATAGGAATTTCTTTCGGCAAACTCTGTACGATACCAAACTCTTATTTCATCTTTCTCCCCAAAAACAATATTGGTATTCTCTTTCAGCCCCAAAACCAATCCATGGGTACAGCCCGGATGATCACGCAATAATGCATCCTGACGTTCAGAATAAGTAAATTCATTATCTTCTGTAAAAGGATATAACACAGAAGGCATCGGATTACCAACAAAATAAACGACTCCTACACAATCATCGCTAACAGGAGCATTATCGTCAACAGAAGCCAACGCGCCATTAGAATATATCAGATCACCCACTTTCAACTCATGATCCACAGTTTGCAGTCCTCCGTCTATCTCACAATAAATATACTCTCCGGCTTTCAACTTTGTCGCATCTATCGAGTATTTTTTAAGCCCGTTGTCTACTGAACTGATAAAACTTCCTCCTATTTGCTCTACTTTTTTTGTCGGATTTACCAAAACACGGTAAGTCGTTGTTTCCTTATCATAATAAGGAATGATCACCTGCTCACCAATAGAAAATTTCACCTCTCTCAAAGATACACTGTAAGATGGCAGTTCAGGAGAAACCTCATTAGTGAAATTATAAGTAACAGAAGGCAGTTCGGCTACCATCAAGGCCATCCGATGATTCATTACAAAAGTTATTGTACTTCCGTCTGCTGAAGCCTCCCCTGTCATTAAATCATTATTTGTATATCTGTCACCACTCAGATCTGTGTCAACAGTCCAGTTCCCCACAATCGTTTCAAACGGATCCTCCTTCGTCATATCTATAGTTATATTTTCCTTATAAGGATAATACGCATAAAAAGTCACGGTTTCCAAATCTTCCGTACACGAAAGACGTCCTCCGTCAATTCCCCATATTCCATCATTATACGTCGCAAGGACATTTTTAATGAAAACTTCCTTATCACTATTTACCGCAAAAATACCAATCGCATCCCCGTCCGAAAAAGTTGTCTTGTAAGTCACATCAGTGACAGCACGACTTACATTGCCATTTTGTTGAATACTGGAATCAACCACCTCAATCTTTAATATATTACTATTGACGGCCAGCTTGGCATCCTCATCCTGCGAACATGCCACCATCAGAAAAGAACCGAGCAATACATAAATTACAAAAATGAATTTACAATATCTCATAATATTTCTTCTTTTAAATGTTTAATTATCATATAACTCCATACTTATTGACCTGCCCCCCTGACTCACAATAGTTTGAGTATTTCCCCCATCCCATTGTACATCTCCTGGTTCAACTCCTGTAATAGTATTACCGTCACTTGTATTAATTTCCTGACGATCTCCTTCAACCCATCCCTGAACTTCTCCAGATTCGACAGTTACATAAATCGTTTCATCCCTCTCACTGATTATTACAGTGTACGGATGTATGTGTCCGGGAACCAGGTCCATCTCACCAATCTTCTTGATAAAAGATTTCCCGCCCATTTCTATCTCAAAAGTAACCTCTGAAACTTTTTGAGGAAATACAATCAATGAAGTCCGCATATTTTCACCGGCCATAACCTTCTGAGATAACGCCAAAGCCGGTGCATCTTCGACAACAGCGGTCGTGCCGTCTATTGTATTGAAAGTTCCTTTAAGTTTCAAGCCAATCAACGTATAAGTTATGTCATCCAACGTCAAACCGTCTTTTCCTTCAAAAGAAAAATCAATCCTGCTCATCTGATGCGAAAAAGCAAAGTTGACATCCGGATTGTTCCGTCCGGCTTCCGTAGTCGCATAAAGAAAATCAATGGACATTTGCTTTTCCTGTGTTTGTTTATCCGAAGTCGTTTCCACTGTTATACAATCGGCAACCATAACGGAAGTCTCCGTAAATGGATAATAGGCGGACAATACATGTTCCTGTTTTCCCAGGAAATAAATAGACTGATTCTCGTCAAATGCTGCAAACGAAGATAAATTTCCTGTATATTTATAGGAAATATTTACATCATCTTCACAAGTTACCCCTATACGATCACCATCAGTCCACGTAGTACCAACAGTCCGGGACTTCTCCACAACCTCCGTGATTGTTCCCGAGATTGCCGCTTTCACCCCGACGATATCATCGCCGGAGTAATCATAGCTGCTACATCCCCAACATAAGATAGACAATGCAGCAATAAATGGCATTTTTCTTTTCATAAGACTATAATTTAACAAGTTATATTTTCGGAATAAAGACTGTTATTGTAATGTTACGCTCATCAATCCAATCACTACATCATTAGCAACGGTTTCCAATGTCAGTTCTTTCAGAGTCTTATTCTTGTCCAACGGAATATCCAGCATGACACCGGCGCCACCTTCAAATCTGCGGTCGGCAGATCCGCGAAGTTTCAAAGCCTTTCCCAAATCACGACTCACGATTCCTGTTTTTAAATGAAACCGATACGGGCGAGGTCTGGGAGCATCAAAAGCAAAATCATCCAGATAAAAGTCCTGCTCAATCGGACACCAATTATCAGGGTTTACCAATTCCAGCACCTCTGAAGTTCCATCTGTATAATATACACGTACAATTCCGTTGGCTATCCGGCACTGCATATGATTGGTGCTCCCTACAAGCAACAAATAAGCATGGGAAGCTTTTCCAGAGAGAGGAACCTTCACCATATCCGGATAATTATCCCATAAAGAAGTGTAAGCGATATTGTTACCTTCTTTCATTACACGGAAAGGAATACCAAGTGAAGTTTTATACATATTATCCTTCACCAAGCTACGTAAGCCGGAATCATCAATTTCAGCAGTCAGCAATGGATGGCACCATTCTCCAATTCCCTGAGTCGGTAACTGCAAAGTTGTATAAGGAGAACGTGGAGATAAATACTCATTTTTAAAAATATCCGCTACAGAAGAATTAAACTGCTTATCCATGTTTACCACACGACATTTACCAGTTTCAATATTTTCAAATCCATTGTATACGACTTGAGGAACATTGACATAGACATTGACAGGTTGCCACCATTCCATATTCCCTTGACGAGTGTACACAAAGAAAGTATGATGTCCTTTCTTATCTTTATTCACTTTCGACGAAAGCTTGGTTGTGTTTACCTTCTTCGTTACCAGAACATTTTGCGGGTCATATACTTTAAGAAACGAAATACCCTGAGGAGCGTTCAAGTCTACCTGTCCTTCCAGCGTAGTAACAATTTCATCATTTGCAATCTGTTGTAAGACATTACCTTCCCATTGAATCTCGATTTCAGCTTTGGTGACAGCCGGTACAGAAACAACAATCAGAGGATACCCATTCGCAGCTTCTTCCGTCTTCCATTTCACAGCTTTTCCATTCACCTTTACCAAACGGATCTTATCCTTCACTGCATTCACTTGCAACGTCAAGGCCAATGGTTCTTTGAAACGTTGTGTCACATTATAAATATCCATATCACCCTTACGTAAGAATTCATAAGCTAAATCAGCCATTGACATAGACGCCTTATCCCACGCCATAGGAAATCCCGGGCGGATCACCAATTTTCCATTCAGAGCATCCGGCGAAACGCCATACAAGCCCTGTATCAAAGTGCGGGATGTTATACCTATTTGGTCTGCAAAATCACGGTAAGTTTCCCGGCGAACAGCATCATACAAACTTATTTGTCCGAAATTGCCAGGACTTTTCCCAAGGTACATCCCATCCAGAATAGAACCTTTCAACAAATTAAAACCATCGTCTCCACGCCCTGCCTGAAAAAAAGCAAGCGCAGTATGCATCACCTCGGCAAACGCCACATTATTCACACTCCACACATAAGGCATCCAGTTCGTAGTGGATAATGTTTCATAATCACGATCCAACCCATCTGCAAATACCGGAATATGCGGAATAGAGGTATCGACATACCGGGTTGCCTGATAAGCCTGGAAAGGATCGGCTGTTTCACTATCTATCGCGTGATAGATAGTCCACAAACCAGCGCTTTCATGTAAACGCTTATGCCCCATGAAATCTTGAAACTCGGCCCAATGCCCTTTATCTTTTATCCAAAGCCTTTCATTCATCGCTTTCAATATCTTATCCGCCTCTTTTTCATAGGGAGTAGCATCTTCCCCTATCTTTTCAGCCAGCATAGCGGCCAATTTATTAGCACGATAGTTATACGCTGACGAATGAGTTACAGCTCCACTGTTATAATAAAGTGCATCACTGGCCCAAATACAGCAATAAGCATCATACAGCCCGTCATTATCAGGGTCATAATTCAATTTTTCCCATGCCAGATGACTAGTCAATACAAGCCACATTTTACGTACATAGTCCAAATCGCCGGTCCAGTTGAAATGCCAGAGCAACTCATCAATGTAGCAAAGATTCATATCATAATGATGCATTTGATCCTTTCGGTAAGGAGTACGGCAAATATACCCGTTACTGTAATGCGGGGTACCCCATTTTTTTACCGAACGTGCCAAATGTAAAGCAGTATCCTGTGTAGGATGAGGTATTGTCGCAGGGACATCCGTAACCTGACTTGCTGCATACGAATCGAAATGCGTACGAGCCCTATCATGCCAGCCAATAAAATCACCGATATAAGCAGCACGCCAGCCATTTAATTGCGAACGCCAGCCAATAGCGCCGTGAAGCCATATTTTGCCATCCCATATTCCATCAGCGGCAGCCGCCAAAGCCCCTCCCAATGGATTAAAATAGGGATCCGGAGTAGAAATCTGAAGAGATGACTCTATCTCCGAACGCCACTTTTCAGACTTATCGTATAGGGAAGTTCCTTCAACAAGAGCTGGTAAACGTAACTCCTGATCTTCCACAACAATATAAGCAGTCGTTCCATCCAAACTCAATTTATAATGTTTCTGTTCTTTCGGAAGTTGGGGAGCATCAAAACTATCAGCACGATCAGCACCCATATCACCATTGCGGCTTAAATTCTTCGCTCTAATCTCTGAAATATAGCAATGTAAAAGAGCCCCCTCCGGCATATCCTTCATTGTAAACCGCCATATCCCTCCTTCTGCGTCAGGAAATGCCAGTACGGAGATATTTAATTCACCTTTGCCCAACAAAGGATCTGTCAGACGATAAGTACGCCTTCCCGCCCTGTATCTGGCCTCACAAAATTTTAAAGAATCAAGGGCTATACTTTGATTACCACATTGCAAGCGAAAACAGATATGCTTACTATCCTTCGGCTTATAAGTAGCAAACACAGGCCGGTCGCTCGTTTCAATCCTAAAGTCTGTAATACCTCCGTACAATGCACGAGTATAGCGATTCTTGCCGTTCACACAAACAAAATCATTACCATCCGGACGATATTGTATAGTACGTTTTATCCCTTTTTTACGTTCAATTTGGGAAATTGTCTTTGTTATATGCGCCCCATCTGTCGCTGCTTGTACAACAAGTGAGAACGCAGAGCACATCAGAAAACCAATCAAACAACTTTTATTCATATTTTCCTATCCTATATTTATTACATTTACTTCAATTTTTAACGATACGCTTCATTTTGTACATACAGCCCCTCTTTCACTTTCATCTGCGAATCGGGAATAGGATAGAGATAAGTTCCATCCTTTATTTGCCGGATATACAATAACAAAGTCGGACGTATGACATTACCATTGGCATCCACTGCATATTCCTGAAATTTATCACGAACAGCTTGAAGATTATTATGACGTACCAAATCATGCCAACGGATTCCTTCACAAGCCAACTCTCTCCGTCTCTCCTTGTCAACACATTCCCGGAATGCAGCCGGTTCCTTTTCGGCATTTGTCAATACCGGTATTCCTGCACGCCGCCGTATCCTGTCGACCATATCAACCCCTTTTGAAGTTGGACCTACAATCTCGGCATACATCAACATCACATCTTCCAAACGAATCAACGGGAAATTCAGAGGGAAATAAGTACGATCCACTATCTGCGCATTAATATCATCATACCCCAATGCTTCTCTTTTCATTTTATGTTCCAGGAATTTGATAAAGAAATCCTCACCTGCATATTTCGTCACACTATTAGGATTGTCATCATTCACAAACTTGGTCGTATCAATAGTAGCCAGACACCGTACATCAAGAAAATGTCCTTCTTCATCTTGTTCCTCTTTCAATAAATTATCAAGCCCCTTCGCACAAGCAATACTATTACCGGACATTTCAAGAGTAACATATTTCGAAGGTAAACGAGGCACGGAGTGAAATACCATCGGATTACCATAATCTTTAGCGACTATATATTGAATTTCAAAGATGTGATATTTATTATCATTCTCATTTATCCACATTCTTTGCCATTCACTTGCATTTTTAGCCCAAAATTTACCGGTTGCATCCGCATAATCAATTACTTCTTCAAGAAGCTCCCTAGCGAGTTCCTTTTTAGTTTCATCATACAGAGGAAATCCCGCCATTGTCAGATAAACTCTTCCTAACAATGCCTTTGCCGCAGTCAATGTTGCACGGCCACTGGCGGATTTCCTTCCTAGATAATCCTTCGGTTCCTCCGTCAGGCTTCCGACAGCATATTCCAAATCAGGAATAATAACCTTCTCATAAATTTCTACAGCCTCCGACTGCGGAGTCGACATTGCTTCTGAAATAGTCTGAGGAACAAGCGTCAAAGGAACACGCCCGTAATAACGAACCAAATCAAAATAAGCTAATGCTCTCAAAAAACGCGCTTCTCCTATTTGTTGTTCCTTTATTCCTTCAATAGTATAATTCACCCCATCTACCTTGGACAAAAACAAATTGGCACGCGAAACAATCTCAAACAAGTCATTCCATGCATCCCGAACTGTTGCAATGGTCGATATATTAGGGTTAAAAGAACTGATGTCCATATAGTCACGCTGTGCCGTACTCAGTTCTCCGCACCATGTATTATCCGAACGAACCTCTGACATAAGTAAAGCATAAGTCGACAACGGAAGCAGTCCGTTATATACTCCTATCAACGCTTGCTCCATTTGCGACGGGGTCGTATAAAAGTTTTCAGTAGTACGGGTATCTACCGGAGTGACATCTAGCCAGTCACTACAAGAAGAGAATAACAATCCCATACTCATAGCTCCACTTAGTATATATTGATATAGTTTCATAGTTTCTTTTATTAGAATGTTACATTTACCCCTAAAGTAATAGTTCTAGCCTGCGGATATGAACCGTAATCATAGTCACTATTCTTTCCGTCATTATTTACTTCCGGAGAATAACCACCTTCATATTTATCCCACATCAGAAGATTTTCTCCCGAAATATAAACACGGGCATAATTAATTATCTTCTTATTTTTGATGGGAATACGATAGCCCAGCGTTACGTTTTTAATTTTAATAAAATCGGTACTATACAACCAGCGGGTATCGTACAGTGAACCTGTATTAGAGTTATTAATACCGGGAGTTTTCCCATCACCCGGCTGTTCCTCGGAAACCCACATATTTTCCCAACGTGACAATACATTGATAGATGCTCCCATACCCGGACGATCCATGCCACGACCGAGCAGACTATATATCATTCCCCCTGTCTGTCCAGTCAGTAATACAGACAGGTCGAAATCTTTATATTTAAAGGTATTTGTCATACCAAAAGTATAATCGGGATCCGGTTTACCAACCAACGTACGATCCTGGTCATTAATCTTACCGTCATCATTCACATCACGGTATCTCACATCACCCTGGATAGAATTGGACATTGTAGGATATTTCCTCAAATCTTCCTTATACTGATACACTCCTACAGCATCATACATATAATATGCCCTCAAAGGTTGTCCAACCATCAATACCTGTGTATTCGATTTATCCCATCCAATGAAAACCGTACTATTATCTTCTCCCAAACTCAACACCTTATTCTTATTATAAGCTATATTCAAAGAAGTAGTCCACTTGAACCTTCCTGTCAAGTTTTGGGTAGTCAGTTCAATCTCAAACCCTTTATTTTTTATACTACCGATATTCCCCCATGCTTGTGTGAATCCCATTGTACCAGGAACAGAAACCTGATATAATAAATCTTTAGTCGTTTTATCATAATAATCGGCAGCAAGAGTTATCCTGTTATCAAAAAATCCCAAATCCAAACCAACATTCCAACTGTGTGTCTTTTCCCATCCAAGTTCTTTATTATCAATTGAACAGGGAGCAAAACCATTGGTCAGGCTTCCACCAATTGAATAGTTGGAACTACCCATCAGCCCGATAGCAGCGTTAGTAGAAATAGAATTATTTCCATTCATACCCCAGCTACCGCGTATTTTCATTTGATTGACCACAAACTTTTCCGGCCAAAACTTCTCGTTAGAGATTCGATAGGCAGCAGAAACAGCAGGAAACATCCCCCAACGATTATTCTTTCCGAAACGTGAAGAACCGTCGCGACGAATACTTGCTGTCAACAGGTAACGGTTATCATATTCATACTGGGCACGCCCGAAATAGGATAATAAGCGATTGGGAGTTGACAAGGTAGCTAACGCAACTTTTATAGCCTCATCACTTTGGTTGAAAACTTCAAGTGAATTATCCGGGAACTGTTGCGCAGACAAGTTTGTAGTGGCTCCCGAAGAACTTTCCATTGAATAACCTGCCATAGCGGCAATATTATGCTTGCCTAATTTCTTATCATAATTTAATACAGCCTGCAACAGATATTTGGATGACCGTATATCTATACGGTTGGCAGAACTATGATACCCTTCACCATCCGTCCAGTTCTTAATTACCGAACTCGGAGTAAAAGTGCGAGTCTGACGGCTTGTAAAATCATACGCACCTTTCACTTCCGCCCTCAATCCGTCAATAATATTGACTCTGATAAAAGCTGAAGAATTCAACCGGGCCGTTTCGATATGATTGGTGACCTGCTCCATATAAGCAATAGGGCTGATTTTTGTACTAGACCATAAATAAGAGGCATAAGGTTCCGCACCGGAATATATCCCAGCATCTGGCTCTGCAACTGGACACATTGTCAAAACCTGATTTGCCTGCTGATCTTTGCCATCCACACGCCCACCATCTTTCCAGTCCATTGACGGAGCCATATTAACGCCTAAAGTGATGCGATCATACAATTTTGTCTCCACATTAGCCCGCAGATTCAAACGTTTGTAAGCACTCTCTATAGCAATACCTTGCTGGTCTATATATCCCAGAGAAAGCCGGTATTGAGTATTCCCTCTACCATTTGAAACAGAAAGCTGATAATTCTGCATCGGAGCCAAACGATAAAATTCATCCTGCCAGTCAATTAGTCTTAATCCACCGTAACCGGGCTGTGTCCATCGCGGGTCATTCATATACTCATAGTTTACCCGATTACCATTCAAGGCATAACGGGTATCCCAATCATCATCTGCCGTAGCTCCTTTTCCTCCTAAAGCAGCAAGGTATCTACTATTGTTATAGGCAGTCCGGAAAGTGATCCACTCTTCCGGGCTTAGTACATCTATTTTCTTTTCCAATTGTTGGATACTGAATGCAGCAGAAAACTGTACCCGGACTTTATCATCCTTATTAGCCATTTTAGTTGTAATCAAAACAACACCATTAGCACCACGAGAACCGTAAATAGCAGAAGATGAAGCGTCTTTCAAAACTTCAATCGACTGAATATCATTTGGGTTGATACTTCCCAAATCATCTATCGGAATTCCATCTACTACATATAAAGGAGTGGCATCCGCATTAATGGAAGCAGCTCCGCGCACACGAATCTGTAATTCTGATCCCGGCGCACCATTAGTTGACCGTACTTCTACTCCCGCCAACTGCCCCTGCAATGAAGAGGCAAGATTGGGTGCCGGACGGTCTTCAAGTTTCGCTGCATCAACTTTGGCAATGGCCCCGGTCACATTCCCCCTTTTGGCTGTACCATAACCGATTACAACCACTTCGTCCATTTGCACGTCATTTTCGCTCATCCTGATGGCAAAAACACTCTTTCCTTTAATAGAAATAGTCTGTGAAGCATATCCCAAATAAGACACCTCAATTGTCTTAGCTTTATCAGGAACTGCAAGAGTAAATTTGCCATCCACATTGGTAATTGTCATTCCAGACTTCCCTTCTGCTACAATAGTTGCCCCGATCAACGGTTCATTTCGTTCATCAACCACCGTACCGGATATGGTACGTTTTTGTGCAAATACTGTGACCGAATGGAGAGCCGAAATCATCATCAAGAAGAAAAATATATATTTTCTTCTCCAACAGCTAATCTCACAAACAGTGCTTTTCATACATTCTAGTTTTCATTTAATAATATTAGTTTTATACAATCTCATAAACCATGGTAATACAAAATCCAGTTATCAATTCAACAGCAAATATAGCGGCATACATGAAGCTGCTCATGCATTTTTCTCCATATACCATGCACATTTGTCCACCTGAACATTCTTATATAGCCCCTCTTTCTTTTTTTCAGGTTATTCAAGAAATTCAATGCAAAAGTCTGAATTTAAACTTTAAAATTACGTGCTATTTATCTATCTTTACCGCAAATCTAAAAAAACACAATCATTATTATCACTATACAAGTATGAGATTCTTCATTAAAGCTACAATTTTCTTTTTTATATGTACATGTATTATATATCCGGCAAACGCCTCCATAGAAATACATGCTAGGAATCTGACTGCCACTGACGGATTAGCCAATAATTCTATCAGGCATATCTATCAAGACAGCAAAGGATTCATTTGGTTTTCTACTTTAAATGGCCTGAGCCGTTATGATGGAAATTCATTTGTTACTTTCCGTCCCCAGAGCGGTGAAGAACTGTCATTAGCGGATCATCGTATCAGAAGTGTACAGGAAGACTCTGACGGATTCCTATGGATTACAACTTCCGCGGAACAAATCAGTTGTTATGATTTGAAAAAAGACTGTTTTGTAGATTTCACCGGCAAAGGAGAAATGAAAGACCGTTATAATGAAGTCACAATCCTCCCTAATAAGGATATATGGCTTTGGGGAAGGGTGCAAGGCTGCCGGAAAATTACTTATAAAAACAACAAATTCAGTTCGGAAACATATTCTACCGACAACCATAAACTAAAATCCGACAATATACGTTTTCTTAGTGTATTTGATTCAAATTCCATTTGGATTGGTACAGGAAAAGGGCTGTATTTACTTAAAGATAACACGCTCGAATGTATAGATTCGACTCACTACTTCCTTCAAAGCGCAGTCATTGATAATACTATTTATTTCATAACATCAGAGGGATTTATTTGGAAATACAACCAGCAGCACCTCACGAAAGTTGCCAATACTGCCACATCAACTGATTTTTTGCTAACAGGCAATATTGTATTACGTAACGAATGGCTGTTATTTACCAAACAAGGCGGAATCTTATTCAATCCCAAGACCAATACAACCAGAATTGCTCCGGAAGAGCTCAATATCCGTAATGGATTGGTAGTGAAAGATAACCGCAACAACTACTGGGTTCATAATCAGACTGGATACATTAACTATATTCAAAAAGAATCCGGTAGTGTCAAAAAGATTGATGTAAGATCGTCAAAGCTTCCATATTTCATTGATTACGAACGCTATCATGTCTATCATGACTCCAGAGACATTATATGGATAACGACTTATGGGAACGGACTTTTTGCCTATAATCCTACTACTAAAGAACTGGAACATTTTACCGCAACCGCCAATCATACAAATCCCATCGCCTCAAACTATCTTCAATATATAATAGAAGATCACTCGGGCAATTTATGGACAAGTAGCGAATATTCCGGTATATCCCAAATTGAAATCATAAATAAAGGGGCTGCAAAAGTATATCCCGAAGGTGAATTAAATATCGACAGGGCAAATGCCATCCGCTTCATATCCCACATGCAAGATGACGAAGTATGGATAACAACGCGTGCAGGCGGATTATATATCTACGATAATAAACTAACAAAACAGAAAAGCAAAAAGTATTATGATATAAATATCTATTCTGCATGTGAGGATAGTAAAGGTAATATATGGTTGGGAACACGCGGGAAAGGGCTCCAAGTCGGAGACGACCAACACTATATACATCAGGCAACCGATACAAATTCCTTAGCTGCCGATCCAGTATTCTGCATTTTGCAAGACCGCAAACAACGTATGTGGATAGGAACGTTCGGCGGAGGACTTGATCTCGCTGTTCCTAAAAAAGACAAATACATATTCCGGCATTTTTTCAATAAGACTTATGGCCAAAAGGAAATCCGCACTATCTGCGAAGACCGTAACGGATGGATATGGGTAGGAACCAGTGAAGGTGTTTTTGTATTCGATCCTGACCGTATTATAAAAGACCCGAACGATTTTTACCAATACAATCTGGATAACCATGCCCTGAAAAGCAATGAAATAAAATCAATTATACAAGATAAGAAAGGCAGGATATGGATTGCCGAATCAGGTATCGGATTTTGCGTAGCCAATATAAAGAATGATTATAAAGATATATCCTTTACTCACTATACGGTCAATGATGGACTTGTCCACAGTGTAGTACAAGCTTTCATTGAAGATGATGAAGGAAATATCTGGGTATCCACCGAATATGGGATTTCTTGTTTTAACCCGGAAAACAAAATATTCAACAATTACTTCTTTTCTAATGATATATTGGGGAATGTATATACAGAAGGATGTGCCAAATTAAAAGATGGTCGTTTGGCTTTCGGCACCAACCACGGACTTATAATACTCAATACTAAGCAAATTAAAAACAAAGAGAAAATTCCGTCCGTTACATTTACAGACTTAAAGTTAAACGGAATATCAGTCCGTCCTGCCGATATGGACTCTCCATTGACAGCCGCTCTGGCATATACAGATGCCATCAGTCTGAAATATTACCAAAGTTCCTTTGTCATAGACTTCTCCACTTTTGACTATCCCATTTCGACTAATACAAGGTTCAGCTACAAACTTGAAGGATATGACGATGACTGGAGTATTCCTTCTACATTAAACTTTGCAGCTTATAAAAACTTACCGGCAGGTACCTACTATCTACATGTCAAAGCCTGCAGCGTATCAGGTATATGGAGTGATAACGAGGAGACACTTGAAATCAAAGTAACTCCCCCTTTTTGGGCAACCGGATGGGCTTTCTTTGTTTACATACTCATTGCAGGCATTATCATGTATTTTGTATATCGTACTATCAGGAATATTAACAACTTGCGGAATAAAATTAAAGTAGAAAAGCAATTAACAGAATACAAGTTAGTATTTTTCACCAATATCTCACATGAATTCAGAACTCCGCTTACACTAATACAAGGGGCTTTGGACAGAATCCACCGTACCCACAATATCCCCAAGGAGATACGTTACTCTATCAAACTAATGGACAAAAGTACCCAGCGTATGCTGCGTCTGATCAACCAATTACTTGAATTCCGGAAAATGCAGAACAACAAACTCGCCCTTTCACTTGAAGAAACTGACGTTATCGCTTTCTTATATGAAATCTACCTAAGCTTTCAGGATACAGCCGAATCCAAGAATATGGATTTCAAATTTATACCATCCGTCAATTCATACAAAATGTATATTGATAAAGGTAATATCGACAAAATCGCCTACAATCTTTTATCAAATGCTTTCAAATATACTCCTTCCGGTGGAAAGATAGAATTCAGCATTTATATTGATAAACAGAAACAGCTATTAATCATGAAAGTAACGGATACAGGTGTAGGCATACCCAAAGAAAAACGTAATGAGCTGTTTAAACGTTTCATGCAAAGCAGTTTTTCTAGCGACAGTATAGGAGTAGGTTTACATCTTACCCATGAACTGGTTCATGTTCACAAAGGGAACATCTGCTATGAAGAAAATCCGTCAGGTGGTTCTATTTTCATTGTAACTTTACCTACTGATTCTTCCATTTATCAATCTAACGACTTCCTTATTCCTGAAAATGCCATATTAAAAGAAGAAGCACAAAACCATCCTTCGCTTTCTGCTCTTAATGAGGAAAATGCTCACTCTGAATCAGAAGAAGAAATAGATAAAGAAGTAGAAAATATAGAGAAAGAACTAAAAACAGAACTGAACGCATCTGATCAAGAGGGTCCTCTAAACAAACGGAAAATACTTATTATCGAGGATGACAATGACGTACGGGAATTCTTGAAAGAAGAACTGACCCCATATTTCGAGGTTGCTGCCGAAGCGGATGGAAAAAATGGTCTGGAGTATGCCCATAATAATGATATAGACCTCATTATCAGCGATGTCATGATGCCTGGATATAATGGTTTCGAGATAACCCGTAAACTAAAAAGTGACTTTAGTACCAGTCATATTCCTATAATCCTACTTACAGCCCTGAATGCAGCGGAAAGCCATCTGGAAGGAGTGAAAAGCGGTGCAGACTCTTACATAACAAAACCTTTCAGTACCAAACTGTTACTGGCAAGCATATTCAAACTGATAGAACAGCGTGACAAACTAAAGGAGAAGTTTTCCAATGACTTGTCAGCCAAACGTCCTGTGATGTGTACATCGGATAAAGACAAGGAGTTTGTCGAAAATCTGACCAAGATAGTGGAAGAACAACTGACTAACCCTGAATTTACTGCCGATGATTTTGCTTCTATGATGTCACTGGGTCGCACCATCTTTTACCGTAAAGTGCGTGGAGTGACCGGATATACTCCCAAAGAATATCTTCGTATCATGCGAATGAAGAAAGCTGCTGAATTGTTGTCAACCAAGAAATATACCGTATCTGAAGTAACTTATATGGTCGGCATCAATGACCCGTTCTATTTCAGCAGATGTTTTAAGGCTCAATTTGGCATCTCTCCTTCCAGTTATCAGAAAAGATACCAAGAGGGCATAAGAGAAACAGAAATAAACGAAGATTAATAAATATATTTATGTGTTTGTGAACATATGTACATGTTTAATGGAATTTTTTCACTAGTCGGAATAAAAAGTTCAGACTAATTTTGTCTCAGAAAAAATTATCAACACATTTAATTATAGCATTATGAAAAGATCAGTATTAATTTTAAGCCTGGCAGCCTTTGTATTATCAAGCAACGCACAAGTATTAAAAAGCAATCTGCTAAATGGATATAAACAAGGTGATAAATTGGAAAAAGCTACATATAATAAAGCTGATGCTCCGATAAAAATAGATACCTGGTGTGAAGCATTCTCTTCCCAAACTGACAAGAATGCCGGTAGTCCCATTACCGGACAAGAGCTCAGTTATGAGGGATATACGGAAAAAGGAGTATCTATCAAAATAGGAGAACTCCCGGAAAATGTGAAAGGTTCAAGATTTAGCGTATATTCCATTTCTGAAAAGAATGACTATTGCAGGGGAACTTTATACCTTTCATTTTTGGCAAACTTTTCCTCCGTCGCTTCCAGTCGCTTAGGCGATTTCATTGCTCTTTCCCCTGTTCATACTGGCGGTAATCTGCGTGCCAGAGTATATGTCGGTAAGATAGACGATGAACATATCCGATTCGGGACTAATCTGTTAAGAGTTAATGCAGAATCCTTCAAAAGCCATGCGCTTAATAAGACGCATCTATTGGTTCTCAAACTGGATTATAAAAAGAACGAGGTTTCATTATTTGTAGACCCAGCCTTAACAGCAGAAGAACCTCAACCCGATGTGGTAGCGAAGGGGGACGAAGATAATAACAAATTAAAAGGGGGGATTCGTTCTATTTCATTTAGGAACCGCGATGATTTGACCGGAAATGTCGGTAACTTCCGCTTCTCTTCCAGTTGGGCAGGTGTGATAGCTCAATAAAAATCTATTTTTATTATTGCATTATGATGTAATATGGAGCATTGAATTGTGTACAATGCTCCATTGTTTTTACAATCATGTCACTTAAATTCACTTCTGTCATTTTACATCATAATAAGTATTATCCTCCTCCTTCACATAAAGAAAAAAAATGACTTATCTTTAATAGACAAGCTTTCTGTTTTTAATAAACTATTGAGGAGTTTATTAAAAACGGTATCCAAGTTTATTATAAATTATAAATTTCGATTTTAAGGTTCTCCCTGTACTTTTTCATAACAAAAAAGACTGCGAACCTTATAAAGATTTGCAGCCTTTAGCTTATACGGTAACTCTCACAGCTTAACTATTGTAAGGAGCTTCTGATATATTGTTATAATATTGTACTATTCTATTTTCATTCTTTTTTAAATTCTTTATCCATTAATCTTTCCGCTTGCAAATATACAAAATTAAAAAGGCTTTGTCAAGAGTGCGCTACTATAAGAAAAAGTATTTGTAACAAAGTTCCATATCTAATACCTTACAACCATAATATCGCTATTTGTGGATAAAACTACATACAAAATGGAATTTTTTCATCATAGCTATTTGCAGAATCAACCTAATTTTGTCATACAGGTCTAAAAGAATTATTAATCATATATAAATATCACAGAAATTATGAAACACATCCTTTTTTATGCATTATTCTTTATTTTAAAGATTGCGTCGGCACAAGCCCAAAGTCTTGACCAGCCGAAGAACTATCCAGCAGATGCTATTTCTTCTTTTGCTGAACGTCTGGAACCTATGGGACGCATCTTGGAAGACGATAATTATTATGTGTGGTGTTGTGCACCAATTATAGATGAAAAGAATAAAGTACATGTATTTTATTCACGTTGGGAAAAAAAGTATGAAATGAAAGGATGGCTGGGGCATTGTGAAATCGCACACGCCGTAGCCGACCAACCGGAAGGCCCATACAAATATGTATCAACAGTACTGTCCCCCCGCCCGGGCTATTTTGATGGTAATACATGTCACAATCCAAGCATTTATAAAATAGACGGTCGTTACTGGCTATTTTACATGGGAGCAACCAATGGTAAATTTGGAACGAAACGTATCGGATACGCTGTAGCAAACTCTATTTGGGGACCGTGGGAAAGATGCGAAAAACCATTATTAATGCCTGGAAATACAGGTGAATGGGATGATTATATTACCACTAATCCAGCTTTCTTAAAACATCCGGACGGAAAATACTGGCTTTATTATAAATCTTGTAATGAAAATGAATATGTGAACCAACATATCAATGGTATTTCAGGTAACCGGAAATATGGGGTAGCTTTTGCAGATAAAATCACAGGACCTTATCGACGATATGAAAAAAATCCGATCGTCGATTTCTCCGGTTTCGGAGAAAACAGGCAAGTAGAAGATGCGTATATCTGGTATGAAAACGGTATATTCAAAATGTTAATGAGAGATATGGGGTTCTACGACCATACAGTGGGGCTCTATTTCGAATCCAAAGACGGGCTGAACTGGCAAAACCCTCAAATTGGTTGGTTTGGAGCAGAGCATTATATCAAACAACCACCCGCTCCTAAACATCTCAAACGTTATGGACGTTTCGAACGCCTGCAAGTACTAATGAAAAATGGAAAACCGGCTTACCTTTTCACGGCTTCCCAAGGGGGAAAAGCAGAAACATCTTCAGGTTTCGTCTTTAAAATCAAGCCCGAATAAACGAACATAGAACTTAAAGTACACTTATAAAAAACTGTTATGAAAAAAATTATATTGATATTATTTACCTTGTTGCAATTCCCGGCAAACGCAAAAGACTTGCCTCACTCCTCCTATTGGCACGGAGAAGAAAGAACTCTTCGATATAAACCCGAAGGAGAAGAGTTTGTAATAACCAATGGAAATAAAAGATTTACTAGAGCTATTTATGGAACTAATACCGGCTTTCGTTTTGAAACCAGTGACTTCCCCGAATTCGGACTTTACATGCCTAACCTCGGTGGAAGTGTATATATGGCTATATCTACCCCCTCAAATATTACTTGGATAAAAGATATGGAATTCATTGAATCTCGTTTTAAATCCGGGCAACGCACCTACATTGTGAGAGACAGGAGACATCTAGGAAACGGCAGTCTGACAATTGATGCTGTAGCTATGTCCGATGGCGATGGATTAGTAGTAAGATACAAAGCCAAAGACATCCCTGCCGGCACTAAAATCTTGTGGATATATGGGGGGAGCCAACAATCAGAAATTCGGACGTGAGGGAGACTTGAATTCCGACCCAGCCGATTGTTTTTTCATTAAAGCCAACAATTGTTCCGGAAATATATATCAAATTAATCAAAACAAATTTACGATACAATACGGGCACCACACCAGCAACAGAGCCTCTCAACATAAAGTAATGTCCATAGCAGGAACCTTTCCTATCGGAACTGATATAAAAGAAGTGGATGGAAACCTTATTGACCAATTGGACGAACTTATCACATCCCGCAAATCAAACAAACCGGTTATCATAGCAAAATATCCGGTTAGTACCATTCCTTTCTATATTGAACTGCACAACCCTAAAAGTCATAGTGAGTTTCAATATAATGATCTCAGTAATGTTTTCAACAAAGGTGTTGAGTTCAGAACCCAAATAGCTTCCAGAATCAAAATAAAAACACCTGATCCATTTCTGAACACATTAGGAGGCACCTTCTCTGGAGCGGAAGATGCTGTATGGCAATCTCCATCGTATCTACATGGAGCCATCTGTTTCCGCGAATTACTTCTTACCGGTTGGAGAGGGGCTTATCTCGCAGACTTGATGGGATTAGAAGATAGGGCAAAAACTCACTTTAACGGTTATCTTAATTCGCAAGTTATAGATGTTCCCGTCACATTACCCCATCTTCAGGACACAGCCCTAAACCTCGCACGGTCTGCAAAAATATGGGGAACCCCCATGTATAGTAATGGTTATATAGGAAGAGTTCCTAATAGAAGAGACGTCATGCATCATTATGATATGAATCTAGTCTTTATAGACCAACTGTTGTGGCATCTCAAATGGACCGGAGATCTTGATTACGCACGAGAAATATATCCTGCCCTCCAACGTCACTTTACATGGGAAAAAAAACTATTCGACCCCGATAACGACGGGTTATATGATGCCTATGCTTGTATCTGGGCTTCAGACGCATTACAATACAATGGCGGTAAAGTGACACATTCTACTGCATATAACTACCGGGCAAATAAAATAATGGCAGAAATATCCGAAAAATTAGGAAAAGATCCAAGCATATACAAAAAAGAAGCAGAACTTATATTATCTGCCATAAACAAAGAATTATGGATAAAAGACAAAGGATGGTGGGCGGAGTTTAAAGATAATATGGGAAACCGGATACGACATGACAACGCTGCCATATGGACTATTTATCATGCAATAGATTCTGATATACATGATCCCTTCAAGGCATATCAGGCAACCCGATATATAGATACGGAAATCCCCCACATCCCCGTCATGGGAAAAGGTTTGAAGGATACTGCCAATTATGTGATTTCAACAACAAACTGGCAACCTTATATGTGGTCTATCAACAATGTCGCTTTCGGAGAAATCTCACATACCGCCCTTGCTTATTGGCAAACAGGACGTTATGAAGAGGCTTTCAAAATGTTCAAAGGAGCTGTTCTGGATGCGATGTACCTTGGTTCAGGTCCGGGAAATGTCACACAATTGTCATTCTATGACGCAGCCCGCAGAGAGACATATCGTGATTTTGCCGATGGAATAGCGACAGGGGTACGTGCTCTTGTACAGGGTATGTACGGTATCATGCCAGATCTTATTAATAATAGACTAACGATAAGACCCGGATTCCCCGATGATTGGAATTTTGCAGAAATTGAAACTCAAAATATGGCATATACTTTTGAAAGGAAAGGCAATATAGAAAGGTATTCTATAACTCCTAATTTACTCAAAAAAGATGTCAGCTTGTCAATGGAAATAAAAGCTATAAGAAACAAAATTAAATCTATCAAAGTAAATGGAAAAGATACACCCTATACTTTACTTACAACCACTATTTTATCTCCAGAAATTAAGTTTGAGGCAGGAATAGCTGACAAATACGATATCACGATAGAATGGGACGGAGAAAAAATAAACAGAGACATGATATCTGTCAATGTAGCCAATGGCAGCCAGTTCAGACTAAATATTCCTTATAAATCAGGAAAAATATATGACCCGCAAAACGTTCTGCGTCATGCAAACTTAAAGAATGACATACTAACCGGCACTATAACCGCTCAAAACGGACATCGCACTGTATTTGTCAATATCACCAATGGAAATATGAATTATTGGCTTCCCATAGATATAAATGTCAACAATCCGCTTGATATCGTTTGTGATTCTGAATCTTCTTCTCTTATTTTTACCTTGAAAAACAATATGGATAAAGTGATAAAAGGTGATTTGTATATCAATGGTAAAAAGGTGAATGAAAACATCAATATAGAAGCTCATGGAAAAAACAACTATGAATTTGATATTCCCATTGCATCTTCAGGAACTAATAGAATAAAAGTCAAATCCGGAAAAGACACTTACTCTTTTCGAGCCATCAATTGGAATATCTCTGTACCGGAAAAATCAGTTTATAAGACGGTAGACATGAAGAAAATATTTAATGACAAAGTAAGTAATATATTCGCTTATGGAAAATATATGTTCCCAAGATGGAAATACACCACATTACAAGTTCCGACCCAAGGTATGGGACAATGGTGTCATCCTCAAAGTATTTCTGTTATTGATGACCGTGGAATAAGAAATAAGGCTTCAAGAAATAACAATAGATTCATTATGCCACAAGGAATACCTTTCAGTACTCCAGGAGAAAAAGAATATAATAATATTGCATTCACCACATTATGGGATAACTACCCGACTTCCATTAATATACCACTAAACGGTAAAGCTTCTAAAGCCTATTTCCTCATTGCAGCTTCCACTTATTATATGCAATCTCATATAGTAAATGGCGAAATCAAAATAGAATATACAGATGGACAAAAAGAAGTACTGAAACTTATATTACCAGATAATTTAATTCCTTTAGATCAGGATATATTCGTAGATGGATATGCTTTCAACACTAAAGATCCACGTCCGTGGAGAGTACGCCTTAAAACAGGTGATGTAAGCAAATATCATGCAGGCGAACTTGGAAAAACAATATCGAACAACCCGATATCTATTGATGGTGGTATGGCTACAATGCTTGATCTGCCACTCAATCCAGTTAAAGAATTAAAATCATTATCTTTGGAGACGACAGCCAATGAAGTCGTGATAGGATTGATGGGAGTAACGCTAGTCAAATAGCCACAGAATGAGGGTGATCAATGATACACCCTCATTCTATATATTTCTGGACACTGTCCATAATATTCCTACTGATAACTGATTTCTATTTTACTATCAATATTGTATTCTTGTCTTACTTGACTCTTATCTTCCACTTCCAAATAAATTTCACTTAATCGAACTTTTTTTCCATACACTATCTTTCCCGCTGTTTTCACTTGTGCTCGAATATTAAATAGATAGAAGTTCTCAATACGTAAACTATCATTCCACCCCGAAGCTGTAATGAAACATTTAGATCTTTTCGCTCTTACATGAGAGAAATAAACATTGCGAAAGTGTGGATACCCTTTTTCTTTAGGTTCTACTGGAGTCAGCATTATTTTCCAATGTGCAGGAATCTCCCTACTTTCATATTCTACAGGTAATTTCGAATAACTATATTTTGGATGCCAGTTCAAATCCACCTCCAATACATTAGATACACTATCAGCCTCAACTCCTGTGACATAAATATTCTCTACTGTCCCACCACGATTCATAGACGATTTAAGCCGTAATACAGATCCTGTGCCATACGCTATCAGATCATGAGCCAGTACATTACGAATAGAACCGGAAGTCTCACTTCCGCAAGTCAGTAACCCTGCACCTTTACGGGCAATACAGTTACGAACCACCACATTCTCCGTGGGACGATTCACACGCAGTCCGTCGGCGTCACGCCCTGCCTTAATACAAATATTATCATCGTTGCAATCCACATCACAGTTTTCTACCAGAATATTGGTAGATGAATCAATATCAATGCCATCCGTACTTGGTCCGTGACCTCCTACATTATTATTAATAGTAAGTCCGCTCACCGAACAATGATCCGAATACAAAATCTGACAAGCCCAGAATCCCGTACGCACCAACGTAAAGTCTTTCAACGTGATATGCTTGCTGTTGGAAACCAGTACTCCCCTCACCCGCTTGCAATCATAATCCACAATCCAACGCAGATTCTTCTTCTCATATTCCTCCCGCATCGCCCAATATTTATCCCAGAATACTTTTCCGCGGCAATCGATAAAACCTTCCCCCGTAAGAGCGGCATTTTCCGCATCCATTATATTGATAACGGCCGAAGGCCATGTCATTTCGATACCGGCAATGCGGGAAGGAAATTCCGGATAGTCCTGAATATTATCACTCGCAAGCAAGGTAGTACCTTTACTAAGATGCAGATTCACACCACTCTTGATAAACAAAGCACCTATCTTATAATACCCCGGGGCAACAACTACCGTACCTCCTCCCTGTTGGTGACAAGCATCAATAGCGGCCTGGATAGCAGGAGTACTGAATACGGAAGTGTCATTCCGCAACCCGAACTTTCCGGCATCCCATTCTGTGTTTTCCGGAGTCCTCTGCGCCCCCACCTGATCGGCCCACGACAAATCCGGCTCTGCAGATACACTTCCCCAATCATAAGCAGGAATCGTCTTTTTCGGAGTTGTAAAACCAATCAAGGCCAATAGTACAATAGATAAAAGATACTTCATAATTACTTCTTTTAGTTCACGTTGCAAAATTATCGCATATCATCAAAGAGGTAATGGACAGATGTACGCAAAAGATAGAATATTATATCATACGGACAATTAACTTGAAAGGGTGCACAATTGTATATAGTCTTTGTACATTTCTCCATTTCATACATCACAAAAAGGAGTAATTTTGCGAGTGAATAAATACAATAAGGTCCAAACCGATAAAACAAATATGAGAAGAATTGCAATTTATCTATTGTGCATATTCATGTTACTGCCTGTTGTAACAATGACAGCACAACCTGGTTATAACTACTCAAAGTTACAACGGGAGAAACTAAACCGCGGCGTAGTTGCCATTCGCGAAAACCCTTCAGAAGTAATCGTTTCGTGGAGGTATCTTTCTTCCGATCCGATACAAACCGGTTTCAACGTATACAGAGACGGGAAGAAATTGACAGACACTCCCATCACTGTCAGCACCCTGTTCCGTGATAAGAATAACAGTCAGAAAACGGCTGTTTACGAAGTGCGTCCTGTTCTAAAAGGAAAGGAGACGCATCACATTGACGGTACATACACATTCCCGGAAAACGCGCCTCTCGGCTATCTGGAAATTCCCCTGCAAAAACCGGCAGACGGAATAACTCCGGCAGGCGATACCTACACGTACAGTCCCAATGATGCTTCCATCGGTGACGTAGACGGTGACGGCGAATACGAAATTATCCTCAAATGGGATCCCAGCAATTCACACGACAATGCACACGAAGGTTATACAGGCGAAGTATACATCGATTGTTACCGAATGAACGGAGAACAACTATGGCGTATCAACTTGGGTAAAAACATACGTGCAGGAGCTCATTATACTCAATTCATGGTGTACGATCTGGATGGTGACGGCAAAGCGGAAGTAGTGATGCGGACTGCCGACGGAACAGTGGACGGAAAAGGAAAAGTAATTGGAAATGCTGATGCAGACTATCGCGAAGCCGGTACTTTTGACCCAAGCAGGAATCAAATGATGAAGCAAGGACGTATTCTGAAAGGCAAAGAATACCTGACTGTTTTTTCAGGAGACACCGGTGAAGCCTTACATACCATCGACTATATCCCTGCCCGCGGCAACGTTGCCGACTGGGGAGACGCAAAAGGTAACCGAAGCGACCGCTTCCTGGCTTGTGTAGCCTATCTTGACGGAGTACACCCAAGTGTTGTCATGTGCCGAGGCTACTACACACGCACCGTTCTGGCGGCCTTCGACTGGAACGGAAAAGAACTGAAGAACCGATGGGTATTCGACAGCAACCATCCCGGATGCGAGCAGTACGCCGGACAAGGAAACCACAATCTGCGTGTAGGCGATGTGGATGGTGACGGATGCGACGAAATTATTTACGGTTCCTGTGCTATCGACCACAACGGCAAAGGACTTTATTCTACCCGAATGGGACATGGAGACGCCATCCACCTGACACATTTTGACCCTTCCCGTAAAGGTCTGCAAGTATGGGACTGCCACGAAAACAAACGTGACGGAAGTACGTACAGAGATGCCGCCACCGGAGAAGTGTTATTACAGATAAAAAGCAATACCGATGTAGGACGTTGTATGGCCGCCGACATTGACCCGACTCATCCGGGTGTGGAAATGTGGTCAGGAGATTCACAAGGAATTCGAAACGTAAAAGGAGAAATCATAGCCCCTAAAATGAGAAATATGCCGACCAATATGGCTGTCTGGTGGGATGGAGACCTATTACGCGAACTATTGGATAGAAACATGATTATTAAATACGACTGGGAAAACAAAAAGTTTGTTCCGCTTGTCAAATTCACAGGAACTCTTTTCAACAATGGAACGAAATCGAATCCTTGTCTCCAAGGTGACATTATAGGCGATTGGCGGGAAGAAGTACTCGTACGCTCCGAGAACAACGCTGCTCTCCGGCTCTACGTTTCGACTATTCCGACCGAATACAGATTCCACACCTTCCTTGAAGAACCGATATACAGAATCAGTATCGCTACCCAAAATGTAGGCTATAACCAGCCAACACAACCGGGATTCTATTTCGGACCGGACCTTATAAAAATGAAAGGTACTTTCAGAGGATATCAATTCAAGTAAGTTAAGAGACTATCATGAAACACAAATTATTTCTTTTCACATTTCTCCTGGCTATACTGTCCGCCATTAATATACAGGCATCCGAACGCAAAAAATACAATTTCAACAGCGAATGGAAGCTGCGGATAGGAGACTTTCCTAAAGCCAAAGATACAAAATTCGACGACAGTAAATGGAAACAAGTAACTTTGCCCCATGCCTTCAATGAAGATGAAGCATTCAAACTTTCCATTGAACAATTGACAGATACAGTGGTATGGTATCGCAAGAGTTTCCAGATTCCGGAACTGAAAAGTAATCAGAAAGTATTCGTCGAATTTGAAGGAGTACGCCAACGCGGAGACTTCTATCTTAACGGACATTATCTAGGCAGACACGAAAACGGTGTTATGGCGGTAGGGTTCGACCTGACTCCACATATCAAAGAGGGTGAGAACGTGATTGCCGTTCGCACCGACAACGACTGGATGTACAGAGAAGAAGGAACTAACTCTAAGTTCCAGTGGAACGACCGCAATTTCAATGCCAACTATGGCGGTATTCCTAAAAACGTCTTCTTGTACGTTACTGATAATGTATATCAGACTCTTCCCCTATATAGCAACCTGAAAACGACAGGCGTATACGTCTATGCCCAAGACTTCGACATCCAAGGACGCAAAGCTACGATTCATGCCGAATCGGAAGTCAGAAATGACAGTAAAGCTACCCGGCAATTCAGCTATCAGGTGACTATACTTGATGCCGACGGCAAACTAATGAAAACTTTCCAAGGTGATAAAGTGACTTTGAAAGCCGGAGAGACTAAGACGGTAAAAGCATCTGCCATCCTTCATAATCTTCACTTCTGGAGTTGGGGATATGGTTACTTGTATACGGTAAAAACCGCTTTGAAAGATGATAATAATCAGATATTCGACGAAGTCAGTACCCGCACCGGCTTCCGCAAGACCCGCTTCGCGGAAGGAAAGATATGGTTGAACGACCGTGTTATCCAAATGAAAGGGTATGCACAGCGCACCAGCAACGAATGGCCGGCAGTAGGTCTGTCCGTACCTGCCTGGTTGAGCGATTTTTCTAATGACCTGATGGTGAAAGGAAACGCGAATCTGGTTCGCTGGATGCACGCTACTCCGTGGAAACAGGATGTAGAATCCTGCGACCGTGTAGGTCTGATACAGGCAATGCCTGCCGGAGATGCAGAAAAAGACCGTGAAGGACGTCAATGGGAACAACGGGTGGAGTTGATGCGAGACGCGATTATCTACAACCGTAATAATCCGAGTATCCTGTTCTACGAATGTGGCAACAAAGCCATCAGCCGCGAACACATGATAGAAATGAAAGCTGTCCGCGACAAATACGACCCGTTCGGCGGACGTGCCATCGGATCACGTGAAATGTTGGATATCCGCGAAGCGGAATACGGTGGCGAAATGCTGTACATCAACAGAAGCGAACATCATCCGATGTGGGCGACCGAATATTGCCGCGACGAAGGTTTAAGAAAGTACTGGGATGAATATAGCTATCCTTTCCACAAAGAAGGTGACGGACCACTTTATAAAGGACAACCGGCCACTGACTATAACCGCAACCAAGATGAACTTGCCATCACCATGATAGCCCGCTGGTATGATTATTGGCGTGAGCGTCCCGGAACGGGTAACAGAGTCAGCTCCGGCGGTACTAAAATTATCTTCTCCGACACCAATACCCACTACCGGGGTGCGGAAAACTACCGAAGAAGTGGAGTGACGGACGCGATGCGTATCGAAAAAGATGCTTTCTACGCACATCAGGTAATGTGGGACGGATGGGTAGATACGGAAAAAGACCAGACCTACATCATCGGACACTGGAACTATCCGGATAATACGGTAAAACCTGTGCAGGTAGTATCTACCGGAGAAGAGGTGGAGCTTTTCCTGAATGGTAACTCCCTGGGTAAAGGCAAACGCCAATACAATTTTCTCTTTACTTTCGACAACGTAGCCTTCAAACCGGGCAAACTGGAAGCTGTCAGCTACAATAAAGCAGGGAAAGAAATCAGTCGTTATGCTGTAAATACAGCCGGTGAACCTGCCAGTCTGAAACTTACCGCTATCCAAAACCCCGAAGGCTTTCATGCAGACGGTGCGGATATGACATTGATACAGGTGGAAGTGGTAGATAAAGACGGACAACGTTGTCCGTTGGACAACCGCACTATTCAGTTCACACTCAAGGGTCAGGCGGAATGGCGCGGAGGTATTGCTCAAGGTAAAAACAATCATATTCTTGATACAAACCTTCCGGTAGAATGTGGTATCAACCGCGCACTGATCCGCAGCACGACGGCTGCCGGAAAAGTAACTCTGACAGCACAGGCTAAAGGACTTCTAAGTGCCTCTCTCACATTGGAAACGGTGCCTGTAAAAGTGACCGGAGGTTTGAGTACCTATCTTCCGCAGGCCACTTTGAAAGGCAGACTGGATAGAGGAGAAACACCTTCTACCCCTTCTTACAAAGACAGCAAAAAGGGTGTACGAATCGTTTCGGCAAAAGCCGGTTCCAACAATAATGATGCTGAAAAAAGCTACGATGATATCGAACTGACCGAATGGAAGAATGACGGTAAACTAAGCACTGCATGGATTACCTATACATTGGAAAGAGATGCCGAAATAGACGATATATGCATCAAACTGCAAGGATGGCGTTCACG
This sequence comes from Bacteroides sp. LFL-34, assembly GCF_027257075.1. NCBI lineage: Bacteria > Pseudomonadati > Bacteroidota > Bacteroidia > Bacteroidales > Bacteroidaceae > Bacteroides > Bacteroides sp. LFL-34. The sequence goes on from NZ_JAPQKZ010000027.1 coordinate 36,523, forward strand.
AAGTTACCCGCTGGAAGTATATGCCGGCAACACCTTGATTTGGAGCGGAAACACGGATAAAAGCCTGGGATATATTCATCTCAATGTAGAAAAGCCCGTACGTGCTAATACGATAACCATCCGCTTGAAAGGAAACACCAGTGACAAAGATGCTTTCGGACAGATTATCGAAGTAGAGGCTATAGCGGCCAATACAATGGAATTGGAAAAAAGCAGTAGCAAACACCAGTTGAGAATCATCGAAGTTGAGTTTCTCGAAACAATCAAATAAAAAAGTTCCGGCAATGTTGTTTATTTGCCTGCCATCAAGTATCTTTGTTCATAAACTGAATTTTAACGCTTATGTGTAAACAACCGGATATCCTAGAAAGTGAAAAGATTCACTTTGCAGTCATGGCAATAGAAGCTGGAGCACGCGAAATGGGAATTTCTCCTATGGAAATGCGCCGACGTTTAGAGAAAATGAATCTAATCAAACGTCTTCTACTGGACAATTACGAAGTGATGCACACACAAAGTCTAAAACATGTAGGCGAGGATGTGGTCGAGGCTTTGAAGAACTGGGAGGCACAGGAGGGCGAGAAGGGATGAAAATAACACTTTATCATGGCTCCACCCTTTCTATAGAGCATCCCTTAGCCAAAGTGGGACGTGCCGATTTAGATTTCGGTAGAGGTTTTTATCTAACCTCACTACGCTCACAAGCAGAACAGTGGGCTGCCCGCGTACAACTATTACGGGCAAGTACTACTGCATGGATTAATGTATACGAATTTGATATGGATGCAGCTATAAAAGCTGGATTCAAGCTACTTCGTTTTGATGCTTACGATCAGCATTGGTTGAATTTTATTGTCGCTAGTAGGAATGGAAAACAGCCTTGGAAAGATTATGATATTATAGAAGGAGGCGTAGCAAACGATCGGGTTATTGACACCATAGAAGATTACCTTAACGACATTATCACCATAGAGCAAGCCCTCGGGCAATTGGTATATGCACAACCTAATCATCAGATATGTTTGCTCAATCAGCAACTCATTGATACATATCTACATTTTGATAATAGTTTTCCACTGGATACTATGGACAGAAAAGGAGGTAACAAATGAGAGAACAAGTACTTTGGAGAAAAATCAGTCGCATCGTCCTATTATTATCAGCCCGATTGGAGATAAGCCCGGAAAGAGCATTAAATCTGTTTTATGAAACGAATGTATGTGCCATGTTACATGACTCCCGTTACGGACTGCATCTAATGAGTGATACTTATATTATAAATGATGTATTGCGTGAATTACAAGACAAGCAGTAATTTTAGAATATATTATGATACCAAGCAAACAAAATCTCTTCTTTTCATACCGTTCCTTTTTGAATCCTTATCACTCATTTTTTTCATTTATTCCTTCATTATTCACACCACGCTGATAAACCGATGGTGCCACCCCAAACTGTGCTTTAAAGCATTTGCTGAAATAAAAAGGATCACTGATGCCTACCTTGTAAGAGACTTCCGCAACCGTTAGATTATCTTCTGACAGCAACAACTCCGCCGCTTTCTTCATTCGCACCACACGCAAATATTCATTAGGCGAATATCCTGTTACGCCGCGTAATTTCCGATAAAAAACGGTTCGTCCCAACTTCATAAGCTGCGCAAACTCATCAATAGAAAATTCCGGGCGGGCAAGATTCTGTTCGAGAATGGCAGCCAAGCGGTCTGCAAATTCTTTATCCCGTTCGGTAGTACACATAGCCGGTCGCACAATACCCGGTTCGTTGGAGAACTTCTCACGCAATTTATCACGCTGTTCGATCAAACGGAATACACGTGCCAACAGCAGTTTAACGCTGAATGGTTTGGCGATGTATGCATCCGCACCTGCCTCAATTCCTTCCAGATGCTTTTCCGGTGAGTTCAACGCAGTCAGAAGGATAATGGGAATATGACTCGTATCAAAATCTGTTTTTAGTTTCTTGGTCACTTCAAATCCGGTCATTCCCGGCATCAGAACATCACAGATAATCAGGTCGGCATCATACGTACGGGCCTTTTCAAATCCGGACGTGCCGTCGGCAGCCACTTCCACTTCAAAGTATGCGCCAATTTCTTCCCGTAGAAACTCACGGATATCATTATCATCTTCAATAATCAGCACTTTCCGTTTGTTCAAAGGAGCAGCCATCTTTTCCGGGTCAGGAAGCTCTTCCGAAAGCTGTAACAAATGATGTACGTGACCGTCTGCCTCTTTCAGCAATACGTTGCCCGGAACAAGGAAGTCTTTCTCCGAATACACCGTCTTATCTGTCGGAATACATACGGTAAATACAGAACCGCCACCTTCATTGTCTTTATACTCAATCGTACCTTTATGCACCTGCACCAGTTCGTGGCTCAAATGCAGACCGACTCCAATACTGTCACCGGAGAAATTACTCTGCATAAACCGCTTGAACAATTCATTCTGTTTCTCTTTAGGAATCCCCACTCCCGTATCCGAAACCTGAATCTGCAATGTTTGCTTCCCTTCGTCCACATTCACCGAAAGAATAATCGTTCCGTTGGAAGGAGTATATTTAAATGCATTTGAAAGCAGGTTATAAGTCACCTTATCCAAATTACCTTTATCAATAAACATCTTATAAGATGGCACCGAAGGCAAGAAACGGAAGTTCATATTCTTCTGTTCCGCCACGTCGCCGAAACTCAAAAATATTTCATAAAGGAAAGAGATGACATCTGTTTCCTCTAAAGAAAGCGCCAGTTTATTATTCTGCATCTTTCTGAATTCCAATAACTGGTTGATGAGTCTCAACATACGTTGCGTACTCTTATCCATTGTTTTCAGAGGATATATCAATTCGCGCGGAATATCCGTGACACGCTGAATTTTCTCCAAAGCTCCCTGGATTAAAGTAAGCGGCGTACGGAATTCATGAGAAATATTGGTGAAGAAGACCAGCTTATATTCAGTCAGTTGCTTCTCTACGTTAATACGGTTACGCAAACCATTAAAGTTGCGGACGATGCGGAAGGCAAAATACAAGGCTACCATCAATAACAGAACATAGCACAACATTGCCCAGTTAGTCTTCCAAAACGGTGGGACGACTACGATCTTCAGTGTAGTCTCACTGTCGTTCCATATACCCGATCCATTGCTGGACTTGACATGAAGTATGTAGGTTCCCGGATTCAGGTACTTAAAGGAGGCGAAATTCAGTGGAGAAGGAGCACTCCATCCCTGGTCGTAGTTTTCCAACCAATACATATATTTCGTATGTCCGCTATCCGAATAGTCGAAAGTGGAGAAATCTATCAGGAATGAGTTTTGAAAATATTTCAGCGTAATTTCATCCGAATAAGCAAGAGACTGTTTTAAAGGAGAATCCTCCATCTGCGGATTCATCTGGGTCCCATTGACGTACAAATCAGTGAAAACAACCGGAGAAAACGTTTCACTATCTTGTATCTTTTCAGGGTCGATCACAATTAATCCATAGTTTGTACCAAAAAGCAATTTCCCGTCTTCACGCATACAGGCACTATTCTCACTATACACATTTCCTAAAGTATAGGAAGAAAAGAAATAGTTCTCAAAAGAACGGGTGGACGGGGTGAACTTGGAAATTCCATATTCAGTCGCTACCCAAAGGTTTCCTTTTCTATCTCCCAGAACAGACTGGATCACATCGTTGACCAACCCTTCGGAAGTTCCGTAATGCTCATATTTCAATGAATGATAGTCGTCCTGCGGCGTACAGAGGTTCAGTCCCGAACCGGAAGTACCAATCCACATACGTCCCTTCGTATCACGATAGATACATTTGATTTCATTACTGCAGAATTTTCCGTTTGTATAACTGAAGAGATGATAATTATCACCATCCGCAATCAGTGAGTCCGGATGAAAGATACAAATCCCCTCACTGGTTCCTACCCAGACCATTCCGTTTTCATCTTCTTCTATCACACGCACCATCCTCATTCCGAACGTTTGCTGGAAGAAATGCCGGAATTTATATTTCCCGTCAGAAGTAGGTTCAGCCAATTCGAGCCCTCCGCCGAATGTACCCACCCACATACGGTCTTTACGATCGCGATAAATAGCAAAAACGTTATTATCCGACAATGAAGTTGGGTCGGACGGGGTATTATAATACCAGGTATCTCCCACCTTCAATCCATTACCACGGGTTCCAGTCCACATCCGTCCCTGGCGATCTTCAGCGATTGCATAAATATTGGAATGAAAATATTGATTCGTCATTTTCGACTGAAGATTTGCGTCAAAGGTATAAAGTCCGCCTTTACGCGTACCTACCCAAATATCGCCATTAGACATCTTGGTCAACATACGGATGGTATTCGAACGGTCGAACAGTTCACGGGACTCGGGATAGATGCGGGAAGTTCCTTCATTCAACACTGAAATGCGGGATAAACCCGAATATTCCGAAGCTACCCAGATGCCACCGGCACGATCTTCCATGACATATTGCAGGAAATCCGAACTGATATGACTTTGATCGTTGATGTTGGCAACGAAATGTTCCAGTTTATCTTCGGCTGTGTTATAAGCAAAAAGCCCATTCCCATAGGTAGAAATCCAGATGATTCCGCGGGAATCATGTACGATATGATAACGTTCGAAGTCGATGTAACTGATCTTATCTTGAGGGATCAACTGGAAATCTTTACTTTCACCGGTTGCGGCAACCACATAGGTGAGGTGTCCTGTATGATTATATATCCAATAGTCTCCGTGGTTGTCGCGAATCAGTTCGCCCTTTTTAATATTCAGACGGGGGTCAGCGGCTACTTCTCCGGTCGCAAAATTATATGTATATACTCCGGTCGTAGTCAGAATCATCCATTTATCTTTCAACAAGAAATTTCCGGTAGGCGACGTCTGCCCTGCAACGGTTGAAAGGGCAGCCAGCTTCTGCATCTTCTGCGTAGCCGAATGGTAATAATAAATATCTCCATCTGCCGTAAGGAAATACATGTCATCCTTATAAGCCAGAGAAGAAGTGAAATGAATCAACCGGTCTTCTATCCGATATTGTCCGTTGGAGACAGAAACCAATCCGCATTGAGTGCCGATCCAGATACGTCCGCTGGCATCTTCATTCACGAATTTCACCCGGTTATCCGGCAGGTTTCCACGTTCTGTCCTGAATACGGTAGATGTCATTTCACCGTTTTTCTGATGCACCATACGTCGGCAACCATTGCCTTGATGTGATAACCATACGTCTCCGTTGGCTGTAACAAATACAGTAGAGTAATTCTGCCTTAACTCACCGCAACCCGTGTAATCAACAAAACGGGCACGTTGCAAATCATAGCAGCTATATAGTTCAGGTGTAGTGGAAATCCATAAAAAGCCATCTTTATCTTCTGTGAGATCGTAAATCCGGTTGTCGGCCAAAGACACTTTATCTCCAGCTTCCGGACGAAAGGTCAGGAAAGAGTTGCCATCATAACGACTTAATCCGTTCAAGGTAGCCAGCCACAAAAAGCCTTTGCTATCCTGATAGATGTATCGGATAGAGTTGTTGGGAAGACCATCACTAGTTCTCATTTGTGTAGAACGAAGCTCTATTGCACTATAAGCATTCAGTACAAAGCTAACAAGGAAAGTGAAAACTAAAAGGTGTCTTTGCGTCATAAAGATTCCAAGATTAATAATAAATGTTGGACAAAAATAATCAAGATAGTTGAGATAATAAAAGAAACACTCCATTAAATAGTAGGAAGCGGATATGCTAAAGAGCAATTACTACCATTATTTAGACGCGGATTACACGAATGACGCGGATTTTTTATTCTTAAATCTGTGTCATTCGTGTAATCCGCGTCTAAATAATTACAGACTGATAGAATTACTGAAAACTCAATCCATGTGGAATACTTCCGGCAAAGGAATGGATACGGGTGAATTGTCCGGATTCACTTCCATGATATCCGCCATATAATCCCACCATTTCTGTACGATTTCCGTATTACCTAAATCCTGCGAACCTGCTCCCCCTTCCGTTTTTTGGAAAGCAAACAGGATATTTGTTTCTTTATCCCAATAAATCGAATAGTCCGACACTCCATTCTGTGAAAGCAGTGCTTTCAGTTCGGGCCAGATGGCAGCATGTCTTTTTTCATATTCGGCTTCACATCCGGGTTTCAAATACATTTTAAATGCTTCTCGTTTCATGGTTTCAATCTATTTAAAGTTAATCTTTCTTTTCTTCTGTGTCGATAGCAAAAATAGGTGCTGTCGTCTTTTGTTTCACCTGGTAGTATTGAACGGCACTGTCATTCATCTGTGGATATTGATTTTTCAACAAGCGAATCATTTCCGCACCTGCCCAAAGAACCGGTCCGTAACCATGTGCCGCATATACATTGACCGGACGGTAATAGTAAAAAGCAGGGTCGAAAGCCATTCCCGTACCGACACAGGTTCCTTCCACTTGCCCCTCCGCATTTATCTTGCCGGCTACGGCATGCCATCCCAGATGAGTAACCGGTCCGTAAGCAATGGCGTCAATCCATCCTTTATTGATGGCGTGTGCCAGGCAGTATACATATATCGCAGTAGCGGAAGTTTCCAGGTAAGAATCATTCCGGTCGAGCAGTTGGTGCCAAAGTCCTTCTCCACTTTGCAAGGCTGTCACTCCACATACATGAGCCCGGAAATAATCCATCACTTTCGCACGTTGAGGATAGTCTTCCGGTAGAACGTCGAGCAGTTCGCAAGCCGTCAACATAGCCCAACCGTTGGCGCGCGCCCAACAAAAAGCAGGATGATCGCTACTACTTTCCACCCATCCGTGACGATACAGTCCTTTTTCGGGAATAAACATGCGATCGGCAAATTGCAGGAATTGTCTCACTGCTTCTGCCAGATATTTATTTTTTTGCCCCTTGTCATAATAACTCATCTGTGCTACTGCCGGAATACCCATAAACATATCATCCAGCCAAAGAGTGTTATGCTGCGGACGGTTGCGTGCAAAAGTTCCATCTGCCAGACGATACTCTTTATTAATGATGAAATCAAAATAATTACGTATCAGTTCATCCACAGGAAGCGAGGGATCTTTCAAACGGACTTTCACCATCGCCGCGCATACGGCTCCCGCATCATCCAGTGCGTGCGGAGTGAGGATTTGAAGCAACTGCGGGTCCGTTGTGCCCTTTTCTTTATAAACACGCTTGAAATGCGGTGCTACTTCGGCCAGAAAACGAAAACGATTCTGTACATAATCCATATAGCGTGTGTCACCCGTAGCTTCGGATGCCGCTATCAAGGCAGAATAGGTCACTCCCCATTCATAACTTGCCAAACGAAAAGCTCCACGCTCCAGTTGTGCCTCCTCTCCCATCGTTGTATAATTGGTAATCACTTTACCCGTATTCTTGTCTACCACACGGGCGGGAGTCTCCTTATCTATATAAGCAAATACACGGTCTACCTCTTTCTTTACCTGTTCCGGTGTCAAATCACCATAAGTGCCCTGATAAGCAGGTTGCAATAAATGCAAAGGCGTGTTTGAGTCATTCACTACAGTTTTCTTTTTCTGTGCGCTGACAGGCAAAGCTATCAGCAACGAAGCAATGGCTATGATACGAATATTCATATTTTATTTTTTAGGTATTTTACATCCTCTGAATAGGGTTCCCTGCAAATCCGGTCCAAAGTAGAATCCCGGTTGTGTCGGCTGGTTGTAGGCTACGTTCTGGGTAGCGATACTGATGCGATAAACAGGATCCTCCAAAAAGGTGTGGAAGCGGTAATCAGTGGGAATGGTAGAGACATAAAGCCGCAAAGCGGTATTATCGGCTGTGCGCAACAGTACTTCTTCCCGCCAGTCGCCTACAATATCCCCTTGCAGGCAAGGTGTTGCCTTCGTTCCGTTGTTGGAAAGAGCTCCTTCGAAAATGGCTATACGCTCACAGACTCCTTTCTTCCAATTATATTTGCTGACTATATTTCTATCCAATAGTTCGCGCAGTAAATCACCGTCCCACCAGACAGCCATATTACATGACAATCCTCTGACACGGGCTTTCACCACTTCTCCTTTTATATTTCTTATTCCTCCGGAAGCAAGAGACCACATTTCAACGCCCGGTTGGGTCGGGTCAATATCAGCCGCCATACAACGCCCGACATCTGTACTATCTTTTATCTGGAAAAGAATTTCTCCGGTTGCCGCATCTCTGTACGTACTTCCGTCACGCTTGTTTTCGTGACAGTCCCATACTTGCAACCCTTTGCGGGAAGGATCGAAATGAGTCAGATGAATCGCGTCTCCATGTCCCATCTTCGTTGTGTACAATCCTTTGCCGTTATGGTCGATGGCACACGAGCCGTAGATAATCTCATCGCATCCGTCACCATCTACGTCACCTACCCGAAGGTTATGATTACCTTGTCCGGCATAGTCTTCACAACCAGGATGGTTACTGTCGAAAATCCAGCGTTCTTTCAGTTCCTTTCCATTCCAGTCGTATGCTGCCAATACTGTACGGGTATAATATCCACGACACATCACAACACTAGGATGGATACCGTCGAGATAGGCAACGCAAGCCAAAAAGCGGTCACTACGATTACCACGATTGTCTCCCCAATCCATCAGGTTTCCTCTTTCTGGTACGTAATCAATCGTTTGCATCGCTTCTCCTGTCAGTCCGTTGAAGACAGTCAGATATTCCGGTCCGGTCAAAATACGTCCCTGTTCATTCCGATAGTCAGCTTGCGCATCTCCAATCACTTTTCCTTTTCCGTCCACTGTTCCGTCGGCGGTTTTCATTACTACTTCCGCTTTACCGTCGCCATCGAGGTCAAACACCATAAACTGGGTGTAGTGTGCACCGGCACGTATATTACGTCCCAGATTAATGCGCCATAAATGTTGCCCGTTTAATTTATAACAATCGAAATATACCTCTCCGGTGTAACCGTCATGCGAATTATCGTGTGCGTTCGACGGATCCCATTTCAAGATAATCTCATATTCCCCGTCACCGTCCACATCGCCGATACTGGCATCATTAGGAGCATAGAAATAACTTTGTCCTGCCGGAGTCGTACCGTTTTCAGGACGATTCAGCGGGATGTTCAGATAACCAGCCGGAGCATCGGACGGCAATTGATAATTGCTTTCCGTTTTTGATTGGATAGCTTTGACGGTATAAAGTACGGATTCCGTACCTTTATATATATCCTGAAAGAAAGTCGCATTTCTTATCGGATATTTGTTTACCTTTTCACCGTTTCTATAAATATCAAAAGATTCGTCCATCGGGTCGGAGGACAGATAACGCCAAGACACGGCAACAGTAGATGGATTCTCTCTGATGGCAATTACACCGCGTCCCAAATGTTCGCGTTTCAGTTTCGAAAAGTCATAGTTCAGCTGCGCCACTACAAAAGCAGCTATCAGACACAGACTTAAAAAAGCACTTATGCATTTCATAGTTTTATCGTTAATCAATTTACAACACAAAAGTAAACGGTACAGCCTACTTATAAAATAGAATATTGTACAGATCTATGTAGAAATCATCATATAGCCCACTTTTAAACCGCATTATAACTACCTGGTGAACAAAAATGAATATATCTGAACGGAAATCCATTGAAAAAGAAAAGTGCGTCCCTTATCTTTGCCAATGAAAATTAGAATGAACACCCAATTAATAAAACAGAATTATTTCACCATGAAGAAATCACTACTCTCATTCTTTACAGTAACCCTTCTTTGTCTTATGACAGGAAAGCCGGTCATGGCACAAGAGTTACCTGCACAAAAAGAGACTTTAGAGACCATCGTAAAAGTAAACGACTACTTTATGAAAAAGTATGCCGATTACACATTGCCTTCTTTCTATGGCAGAGTCCGTCCAAGCAATATATGGACGAGAGGCGTATATTATGAAGGATTAATGGCTCTGTATGGCATTTACCCGCGTGAGGATTATTATAAGTATGCCTACGATTGGGCTGATTTCCACAAATGGGGAATGAGAAACGGCAATACGACCCGTAACGCAGACGACCATTGCTGCGGACAAACGTATATCGACCTTTATAATATGTGTCCGTCCGATCCGAATATGATCCGGAATATAAAAGCAAGTATCGATATGGTAGTCAACACTCCGCAGGTGAACGATTGGTGGTGGATTGACGCTATCCAAATGGCAATGCCAATCTACGCAAAGTTTGGAAAAATGACCGGTGAACAGAAATACTACGATAAGATGTGGGATATGTATTCTTACACTCGTAACGTGCACGGAGAAGCCGGAATGTATAATCCTAAAGATTGCTTATGGTGGCGCGATCAGGACTTTGATCCTCCTTACAAAGAACCGAATGGAGAAGATTGCTACTGGAGTCGTGGAAATGGCTGGGTATATGCAGCTCTTGTACGGGTATTGGATGAAATCCCTGCCAATGAAACACATCGCCAGGACTATATAAATGATTTTCTCGCTATGAGCAAGGCACTTAAAAAATGTCAGCGTGAAGATGGTTTCTGGAATGTGAGTCTTCATGATCCGACGAACTTCGGAGGTAAAGAGACTTCCGGAACAGCACTGTTTGTATACGGCATGGCTTGGGGAGTGCGCAACGGACTGCTCGACCGCAAAGAATATCTTCCCGTCCTTTTAAAAGCATGGAACGCTATGGTGAAAGATGCCGTACATCCGAACGGATTCCTGGGATATGTGCAGGGAACAGGCAAAGAGCCTAAAGACGGACAGCCGGTTACTTATAAGAGTGTGCCCGACTTTGAAGACTACGGAGTCGGTTGTTTCCTGCTTGCCGGAACAGAAGTTTATAAATTAAAATAACATAGACAGTTTTTTCATTAGGTTTAAAGATAATCATTCATTAGGTTTAGTTAGAGGTTAGTTAGTAGCTAGTTCCCTCACTGACTGTTTAGACACCGGTCAGTGAGGGATTTCAAAGAAAACAGATTCATGAAAAACAAATTATTCCCGTATATATGTTGGCTGATGGCCATTACATTTAGTTTGCAACTGCAAGCGCAAAATAAAGTTTCCGCTCCCATGGCAGACGTCAATCAAGTAATTGACAACACGCTGGACAGCCTGAATAAAGCACGTACCTCGCGACCGGAAGCCGGTTCGAGCCGGAAAGGTGACAACCCTGTTCTGTTCCTGGTAGGTAACTCTACCATGCGTACCGGAACTTTAGGAAACGGCAACAACGGACAATGGGGATGGGGCTATTATGCAGGTGATTATTTCGACTCTAACCGGATTACTGTAGAGAATCATGCGTTGGGTGGAACCAGTAGCCGTACTTTCTATAACCGTTTATGGCCGGATGTAATCAAAGGAGTACGCCCGGGAGACTGGGTTATCATCGAACTGGGGCACAATGACAACGGCCCATACGACAGCGGACGTGCCCGTGCTTCCATTCCCGGAATTGGCAAAGATACACTGAACGTAACGATTAAAGAAACCGGAGTAAAAGAAACCGTATATACCTACGGGGAATATATGCGTCGTTTCATTCAAGATGTAAAAGCCAAAGGTGCTCATCCGATCCTTTTTTCGCTTACTCCCCGCAATGCTTGGGAAGACAAAGACAGCACCATCATCACACGTGTCAACAAGACTTTTGGATTGTGGGCAAAGCAGGTGGCAGAAGAACAGCATGTTCCTTTTATTGACTTGAATGATATCAGTGCCCGCAAATTTGAGAAGTTCGGCAAGAATAAGGTGAAATATATGTTCTACATCGACCGTATACATACAAGTGCTTTCGGTGCTAAAGTAAATGCAGAATCTGCTGCTGACGGAATACGTGCGTATGAAGGACTGGAATTAGCCAATTATCTGAAACCTGTTGAGAAAGATACAGTGACAGGTTCCAGTCGGAAAGAGGGACGTCCGGTATTGTTTACTATCGGAGATAGTACGGTCAGAAATGAAGATAAAGACAAAAACGGTATGTGGGGTTGGGGAAGCGTAATTGCTGACGAGTTCAATCTAAATAAAATTTCTGTAGAAAATCGTGCGATGGCAGGACGTAGTGCACGTACTTTCCTCGATGAAGGTCGTTGGGATAAGGTATACAATGCCTTGCAACCGGGGGACTTCGTTCTGATTCAGTTCGGACATAATGATGCAGGAGATATAAACAAAGGGAAAGCCCGTGCCGAATTGCGCGGTTCGGGAGATGAGAGCAAAGTCTTTCTAATGGAAAAGACAGGCAAATATCAAGTTGTTTATACTTTCGGCTGGTATCTTCGAAAGTTCATCATGGATGTTCAGGAGAAAGGTGCCATTCCCATCGTTCTTAGTCATACGCCACGCAACAAATGGAAAGATGGAAAAATAGAACGTAATACCGAGTCTTTTGGCAAGTGGACACGTGAAGCTGCGGAAGCTACGGGAGCTTATTTCATTGACTTGAATAAGATTAGTGCCGATAAACTTGAAAAGAAAGGTGTGAAGAAAGCTGCAGCTTACTACAATCACGACCATACACATACTTCTTTGAAAGGAGCGCACATGAACGCCAAAAGTATTGCTGAAGGGTTGAAAAAGAGTGATTGCCCGCTAAAAGAGTATTTGAAATAATACGAAAGAGAATCCTGTAAAGATAGCAAAGGACTAAAGGGAAATATAGACTATCCGGACTGTTTAAATATTCTATCTTAAAAAAGGAATATTTAAGCAGTGCAGAATGGAGAAAACAGCATAGCAGATGAAGAAGAATAAAAAAGCTCCGACATTTGTCAACACGCAAATCCTCATTCTTATCATTTATAGAGTTTATCTAGCATTTCACACCTATTTTATCCTACAACACTTGCAAGTCGATATCGATTCAGGGATTAATCTTCCATTATGTTATTATTTTCTTATTCAAAAGTCCAGGTAAATCAGAGAAAAACTAGCTTAAAAAAGCACATTTATATCTTCCTCACCGATGAAGGACAAGTTCATCGGTGAGGAAGATAGCGTTCATCGGTGAGGATCACCCTGTTGGTTTAAACCTAACGAACTCTTTTTCCGTTAGAAAAGACGCATATTCTGTCTGATATTATTCACTTTTCGCCTATATTTCTGCATATTATTGCACTTATTTATGCAGTTTTTTCTCTGATTCATCAATTTCGCAACGGTTATTTTCTAATATAATCTTAAAAACAGAACATCTGGACAGGATATGTTCATCCCCATTCAAGGGAAAAATGAATGTTCGTATCCAACATAATACAGTCGCAAATCATTGATTTATTCCACGGAATAGATTAACTTTGCCTGTACAAATTAAAAGCCTGCCAATATGAGCCAAGTGAAAGGAATACCATACGGAATATCCGACTTCAACCGGATGCGGAACGAAAACTTCTATTTCGTCGATAAAACCATGTATCTGCCCCTTATCGAGGAAATGCCCAGTTACCTTTTCCTTATTCGTCCGAGACGTTTCGGAAAAAGCTTATTCCTAAGCATGATGCGTACTTATTACGACATAATACAGAAGGATAACTTCGACAAGTATTTCGGTGACTTATGGATAGGAAGCCGTCCAACCAAACAACATAACAGTTTCCAAGTCCTTTTCTTCGACTTCTCAAAAGCAGGCTGCTCACTGCCGGGAGCAGATTTGATGAGTAGCTTTAATGAATATTGCAGTATCATCATCAACCAGTTTGCCCATGCATACGCATCTTATTATGATGAAGATTTCAAGTCAACAGTAGAAAGCATTGAAAGCGCTAAAGCAAAATTATCATATATAGAAGTAAAGGCTAAAGAAAAAGGATATCCTCTCTATCTGATAATTGACGAATATGACAACTTTACCAACGTCATATTGAGCGAACACGGACAGAAAATGTTCCATGACCTGACTCATGCCAGCGGCTTCTACCGTGAATACTTCAAGCAGTTCAAAGGTATGTTTGACCGAATTTTCCTAATGGGAGTCAGCCCTATCACACTGGATGATTTATCTAGCGGGTATAATATTGACTGGAATATATCGACTGATTCCCGTTTTAATGCCATGATAGGATTTGATGAAACTGAAGTACGTGAAATGCTCCGTTATTACCAACAAAATGGAAAGCTGGTCGGTGATGTAGAAGCGATGATTACAGAAATGAAACCGTGGTATGACAATTATTGCTTCGCCAGAACATCTTTGGACAACGACCGTGTGTTTAATTGCGATATGACTTTATACTATTTACGTAACCAAATTGATTTTCACCGTCCACCCGAAAATATGGTAGACAAGAATATCCGTACGGATTACAGTAAACTGAAAATGCTGGCACGCATTGACCACGACAACACCCATGAGGGAAGCCGCATGAGTACTATCGAAGAAATTGCGGCAAAAGGTGAAATACTGGTAGACTTACATACTTCGTTCCCGTCAGAAAAGATAGCAGATATAGAGAACTTCCGAAGCCTGCTCTATTATTATGGTTTACTTACCATGTGCGGCACCCGTGGCGACCGTCTGAAAATGTGCATACCTAACAATTGTGTGCGCGAGCAGTACCTTGGATTCTTGCGCGACTACTATCAACAGGCCCATACCCTGAATCTTTCACATCTGAAAGACTTGATAGATGATTTCGCCTTCGATGGTCATTGGCAACCATTCTTCGAAACCATCGCCCGTGCCTATCGGGAGAACTCTTCCATACGAGATGCGATAGAAGGGGAAAGAAACCTGCAAGGTTTCCTAAAAGCCTATCTTGCCATTGCTTCTTATTATCTCGTACAGCCGGAACTGGAAATGAACTATGGCTATTGTGACTTCTTCCTATTGCCGGACAAAATGCGTTATTCCGATATAGAACACAGCTATATCCTGGAGTTGAAATACGCTACACGTACAGCTACCAATGCTGAACTTGAAGCCCAAGCAGAAGAAGGAAGACAGCAACTGTTGCGATACAGTAAGGATAAAGTTGTGCAGAAACTGGCTACTGGAACGACACTTCACCTATTATTAATTCAGTTCCAAGGTTGGGATATGGTGAAATGTGAAGAAATAAATGCTTCTGCTATTCATCCTTCGGAATAACTTCCTGCATATAAATAGCATCCAAGCTCCAAAGAGCAGCATCATTCGTGCTAATGCTCGTACATTCATCTAATGGAGACGGTACTTCCGGCGGAAGTATGGTAGTGATGCGGAAAGGCGGTGCAGGTGTATGTTCCAACCGGGTAAACAAATCTTTCCAGGCTTCTTCAGCCATTTGGGTATTGCGCAAGTGATAAGCTGCGTAAGCCATCAGACGGGAGACACGAAAACGGCTATGGCTAAGTTCCCATGCTTTCTTCTTGTAACGTGCAGCATGATCAAGCCAGGCGTCTTTCCATTCGGGTATATCAATCATACGCATCATTTCATTGGCTATCTCAAATCCGCCCATGATCGTCATTAAATGGTTGGTTGTTTCCAATTTGGGGTCACATTCGGTTGTGATGATTCCTGTTGACGGATCAAATCCTAGAGCTTTGGGGCCGGTAAAGAGGCGGTTAGGCAGGACGGCAATGCTTTTCATTCCTGCTATTATTTTATCACGATAAGCAGTGTTACCTGTGCGCTCCCATTCTGTCATCCAATTACCGGCATAAGCCAGCCAGTCGGGACCGATACGCAAACGGGCGGGAGCGGTACAAGGATATTCACTGCGAGGTTGGGCCAGGCGCATAGGGTCCAAGTCATAGAGTTTGTGGTCGGCATCCTTCACTTCAGTCATTAAATCACCGCAACGTTCGTCTGTAGTAAGGTAATAGTAGAAACGGTTCCAGGCGGCCTGGCTGATTCGCGCTTCTTTAGCTCCGCATCCCCAATGACTTACATTATGCCGACTGCCTAATCCGGCATTGGGACCGATATGATAGACATCCACTTCGCCTGTATGACGCGTCATAGCTTCTGCCATACGCCAAATATCAATACGCCCGGTACGCAGGAAATTATACCATAGCCACATATTAGAAGCCAGTTCCGTATTGTCCCAGGCAAATCCTCCGACATCGTAACGCCAGGTATGACGAACAGGGTCATAAGCGTGCATCACATCACCATAATTCCAGAAACCGTACCACTTGTTTTGTTCGATTGCTTTCTGATAGAAGTCAATGTAAGCATCCAAGCGGTCTTCTACACGAGTACGGAATGGAGTAGTACGGTCGGGGAGACTCCATATCCCGAAAGCCTGGCGGGCATGAAGATAATTCGGGGTTGGCATTAACAGACTAGGGCTAGAAAATTGTTTGGCATAATCAGCAAAAGCCTTTTTTCCGGCATAGCCACTTTGTGGGATCAGTGTCAACGTAGTTGTACGGGCAATGCCGTATGGCGTGCTCATACCTTCCTGGACATCTTCATAGCTGGCATTCAGGTCATGAGCTATACGATCATAATGCCGTAAATCCATAGGCTCGGACTCCGGACTCCACAACCAGGCGGTAAGGGTAGCTACCGGGGTTCGTGCGTCTGAAATTTCAATAGAAGAGGGATAAGACTGCCAAAAGTCATGCATACAAAGTCCTAATCCTCCGGTAATATCTCCGACAAAAATATATCCATCGCTACGTGTGCCGGAAAAGGTTCCTATCCAGGGATTATCGTTATTGGCACGTTTACGAATGGAGAAAGCATCGGCAGTGAGTTGAGACAGACGGTAGTCATTCCATGAAGCCCAGTTATCGAGCAGAGAGCGGTTCTTTTCATCGAAAGATTCATAAGGCGGAATACGTTTGCCTTCCATTTGCTGCTGTTGCAGGGAGGGTTCATCTGTTGGCTTCTGTTGTGCGTCCTTCTTTTCATTACTATTTTTCTTATTATCTGCCTTATTTAAAGTGAGTATGCGACGCCCTACCAATGGTTGTACCGGCTCGCTCCACACTCCTCCATCTGCACACGAGAAAGCAATATGACGATTATACAGAGCTTCACGCATAGGAACGTCGAAACGGATACCTAAACTACGAATGAAATCTTTCTTCTGATCTCCGTCATAGACGAAACTATGTACCATTTTGATCTGTTCACTGCCACCATAAAAGTAGAGACGTACCACAAAAGGAAGCCACTCACGGTTATTCAGTTTGTTCATATCAGAGTTATTCGCATAATTCCCTTTCCCTTCAGAGTGATTCGTATCAATCTCCTTATTCCTGTTCCGATGTATCCCTTCCAACTTTACAAGTGCCCGTACAGAGCCCAGACGTTCTATGGTTACTGATTTTATTTCCCCTATGTAATGAGTAAAAGATATTTGAGATGTATTTTCTTGAATCGGCTCGCTTTGAGTATTACAAATCAGACGCGCTTTCTCTCCTACTTTAGTTCCTTTATACAATAGGCTATCAATCAGGAAATCTCCGTGTCGGGGAATAAATACGGAAATCAGCCCTGTTTCAATTTGAATATTTTCAGGCGTTTCAGTGATTGCAATAGAAGCATTAGGCTGTTTATTGATAATTTTTGCTTTCCGGGGGGCTTTTTCTAATGTCAGTCTTTCTGTTCCGGCAGGAATGACTCCGGCAACTCCGCTCCATTTCACGGAACCATCCGGCCAGTAAGCCAATGGCCAAGTATCTACCGGAATCTCTTGATTTCTATCTGTTTTTAACCGCAATGAAGTTTCTGGAAATAGGTAGCCTTCATCAAAAGGAACTCCGAAGCTTACAGCTTTGTCTTGTTCAGGAGTATTGCCGATCCAATGTAAAGGAACAGTAGACGTTTGGGGTGGCAAACATTCATAGCGGAAGTTTGTAATGCGGGTACGGGATAAGGTGGTACGAAAGCCGAACCATCCTTCTGTCAGAGGTTCGGCATCGCGGAAGTCCACCAGTCGCTTGCCGTCTATGTAATAACTAACCCTATTATTTTCATTTGTTATCTTAATGTGATACCAGTGATTCGCTTTTAGCAAATGTTCGGTATCTGTATATTCTTTCAATATGGCAGGACGTACTTTGGGATCTGTGATTCCTGCTTCATTGCCGTCATAACGACGGAAGCGTGTAGTAGAGTTATAATTTCCACCATATCCCATGTAATAGAGTTGCAAAGAATAACAATTCAGAAAGATTCCGCTACGCCACTTCTCACGTTTCCATATATTATCAGGATGTTTGGGGTCCGAAGCCATCCAAAAGCAATTCAGGTCACTCAAACGGTCTCCTTCTTTTTCTACAACTACACATGCATCATATTCAATGGTTACCCGTCCGCTCATCTTTTCTTTCCTCCATAAGGTAAGGCCTTTAGGAGACAGTATTTCAGCGGTATCACCCTGAAATGTCACTTTATAATCCGGAGATTCCGACTCTACCTTCCAATATTTATGAAACTGGCGGGCGTTGAGGCCGGAAACTTTATTGTTTTGTGCGTTTGTTCCTAAAGTGATGAAGAGGAACAAAAGGATAAAGAGTTTTTTCATATGTATATTTGCTATCTCACCTTACAAAGGTAGGGAGAGCCGATCAATTAAGAAATAGAATATTATCCATATATATGGCGATTCGTTCAACTATGAAAAAAAGAACAACCCGACAGTTAGCCGGATTGTTCTTTTTCAACAAACTCATATCAAATAAGAGATTTCTTATTCAAAAACCTTTTTATTCTGCTTTTTTCAAAGTTTCAGCACCTACATAGTAACCTAAGTTAGTTCCCTGGTTATATCCCATATTCTGCATCGCTTGAGACATATCATAATTATGATCGGTCATCAAGTGAGGAAGACGGAATTCGGTAGGATGATTCGTGGAGAATATATAAATAGATTTCATGTCACTTGAACCCATTATTACTTCTTCACGATAGTCACCGAGAAAATCACCATAGTAACAAGGATTGTATTTGGTGCTATGGTTACCGTCATTGCTACCGTAAGTTCCAAAATATACCAAACGAGTCTTATTCGTCTTGTTTACATCAGGGTTCTCTTTATAGCTCACGACACAAGCACGGTCCAGCATTTCTCTTGTCGGCTGCCCGCTCCAATAAATGGCTACATTATACAAAACTCCACCACCAATACCTGTAGGATATGTACTGGATACCAATCCACTGCCACTACAACTGAATACCCCTTCCTGCAAAGAAGACCAGTACTCAAAATTCGGGCTATCCGGATCGATATCTGCCACAATACAACGACCGACATCAGTAGTCGAACCCGCTCCATGGCCGGTAATCAAGCCACCATCTCTTGCATCAATCACTTGACATCCATAACCGTGTCCTTGTCCATTATAATTGCCCGGTTCTTCAAATGAAGCAACAATTTGCAATCCTGAACGGTCTTTTATAAATTTGCCAACACATAAACAGTCACCATGACCGTTTCCGGTACACCACAATTCGCTTCCATCATCATCTATAGCCGCAGAACCATACAAGATTTCATCTTTTCCATCATCGTCCAAGTCCGCTACACGAAAACTATGCGAACACATGGACAACCATTTTGAAGAATGTTCGGCTGTATCAAACTTCCAACGGGTTTCCAGTTTATTCCCTTTCAAATCGAGTGCCCATACTTGCCAATTATGATAAATACCTCTACTGATGATCAGACTGGGGTTGCTTGTTCTCACTCCGGTCGCTTCGTCAGGTATACCATCCAGATAAGCCACCCCGATAAAGAAACGGTCCATGCGGTTTCCGTAATCATCTCCCCAATA
Organism: Bacteroides sp. LFL-34; assembly: GCF_027257075.1. Taxonomy (NCBI): domain Bacteria; kingdom Pseudomonadati; phylum Bacteroidota; class Bacteroidia; order Bacteroidales; family Bacteroidaceae; genus Bacteroides; species Bacteroides sp. LFL-34. The sequence continues at coordinate 56,264 of NZ_JAPQKZ010000027.1, forward strand.
TTCACTCCAATATTTAGCACGCGACGCTTTTGAACCACTTCCACCACGAGGAATATTATCCACCCGGGTAATTTCACGTCCATCATATCCACGGCAAATAGAGATATATTCGGGACCTTCCATTATCAAACCGCAAATTGTATTAATACTTGCTCCCGAATACCAGCCCACAGCGTCAGTCTGACGAATTCGATAATCGTTCACATTACCATAAGCATCGGTAATGACCTTACCATCCCCAAACTTTGTACCTTCTGAAGAGCGGAAAGCTATTTCACATAAACCATCTCCATCAAAATCGTATAAAATATATGAAGTATAATGTGAACCGGAACGAATATTGATTCCCAAATCAATTTGCCACAAAAAAGTACCATCCATCTTATAAGCTTCCAACAAAGTCGAACCATTATTCCATCCCCCCTGGTTGGCACCATCATACGGTTCTCTCTTCACCACAATCTCCAATTCACCGTCACCGTCCAAGTCACCTAGCTGAATATCATCAGGAGAATATGTAATCGACGCATCGGGTACATTCATGTTTAATCTAATCTCATGATAAAACTTTTCTGCCATTTCAGAGGTAAAGGTATAATCGCAAAGCGTTTCAGCCTGATTGGCAAGAGTGACCCGGTATACATTCGTTTTTGATACATCAATATCCGCATCCACCCAAGAAGTAGTATTCGAAATAGGTTTCTCATTCAATTTCACTTCCGTCTCGCCGTCTACCGACTTATAAATATCAAAAGCAACATTAGACGGATCGGTCTTCAGTAATCTCCAGCTAATCAATGCGGATGATATGCCGGAAGAGTTATTGGCGTCAACATTTGGTGCCGGGTCGTAACTAACCCACATTGCACGGCTACCCGTTATAACTTCAGTAGGCAGAGGCGGCAACTCCTCTTCCGTCTGATTGCCATTGTTCACTTCAACGACGGGGTCATTATCCGAGCAGGCAACTATGGCCAGCAGACAAAACAGCCCCAGTATTATATAATGTTTCTTCATTTCTTTCGTTTTTTTATTCTATAAACATCCGTTCTATGCAAGAATATCCTATCACTATTCATCAGCATTCCGGTTGTGGGTTACCACCCCGGATTCTGCTCCAAATTAGGATTCTTAGATTTTTCACTCTGCGGAATCGGGAAGAAATACATCTTATCATCCCAACTTCTTTCTTTTACCTTACGTTCATACGTATAAGTATCATCCCCATTCTTCGTAATCTTCATTTCAACAATGTTCTTGAAATGTTTGTCACCCTCCTTCCAACGACGTACATCCCAAAAACGATGTCCTTCAAAGGCCAATTCTACCATACGTTCATTCTGATATTTCTTCCAGAAAGCATCATTGGTCATCCCTTGAGGGAATCCGGGCATCTCGGCACGCGTACGAACTACTTTGATAGCATCCACAGCCGAAGTTGTAAATTCATTATCCGTTGCATACGGACTACCCAGATACTTATATACAGCTTCCGCATAATTCAAATAGAACTCTCCAAAACGGAATGTAATCCATGAATGATAGGTCTTTGAAGCTGTACCGGCACGTAAGTCTACTGCCGTCTGACAATACTTCTTCAGATAATAGCCAGTCGGAGTTCCGCCACTCAAAGGCTCCGCATTTAGTCCGCCCTGATAGGTTTGCAGAGGAACAGTATTCCAGTTAGGCCACTTTTCGTCCCCATTCTTGGCAATAGTCAGATAGAAACGAGGGTCGCGGTTGGTATAATAAGGATTAGCAGGATCATAGTTATCCAACTCGTCCGGACGCAACCCTGTATCCTTCATCTCATACGCATCCACCAGTGTCTGTGTGGGACAGTTTCCACCTTTACAATTTTCCAACCCTACCGGGAAGTTATATCCCTCAAAAGAATTAGTGGTAGTAGTGGCACGACGGAGAAAAATCAATTCATTAGTAGCGTCATTGTAATTGTCCTTGCTCCAAAGTGATGAATAATCCTCCACTAAGAGTTTTGCCTTTTCAGCAAACCCATTACTGTCATCTAAAATTTCCTTATTGGCTTTAGCTGCACGATACCACAGTTCTCTATTATCAGTCGGATTAAATAAAGGACTTGCCGCATACAATGCTGCACGAGCTTTCAAGGCCAATACCGTTTTACGGTTGGCACGTCCTGTTTCCGCCGGACTACTAGGCAATGCCATATCTCCCAGTTTACTGTAATCGACGATAATCTTATCTTTAATATCATCACATTCGGCTATGATATAATCAAAAATCTCCTGTGCCGGTCTGCGCGATAACGTATTCGATTCTTCGGCTGTTAATATATGGTCGCTAAACGGCACATCTCCATATTGCCGTACCAAGTTAAAGTAGAAATATGCACGAAGGAAACGTACCTCATACTGGTAATTGGTATAGCGGAACATCTGTTGTGCATAATCACTGTTCAAAGCCAACTCGGGAAATGTCAGTCCGGTAAACTTCTCCAGATATAAATTACAATTGGCTATCCCTTCATAACAGGACGTCCACATGCTACTTTTAGCATTCGACGGACTCCAAGAACCATTGTAAAAGTCTTCAATCTGATTTCCCGAATAAGCATATTCGGACTCATCGGTAGCAGAACCAAGAATTGCCCCGCTATAGTTTCCAAAGTCCACATCCATGGACAAATAGATATTTGTTATCAGCCCTCCTACATTACCGAAGTTGAGCTTCACAAAATCCTCATCATAATTATTGTACTCATGATATTCCATCTTATCTGAGCAGGAACCGAGTGCGGCTACACACATCATTCCGTAGATAATGTTTTTCAGTTTCATTCTTTCGCTTTGTTTTTATGATTAAAAACCAATCGTAACACCGACTACTACACTCTTATTCAGCGGAGTCGCTACACCATAACATTCCGGATCTGTCACATCAATATGATCTGAACAGAACAAGTCTGTTCCTCTGACATATAACTTGGCACTCCCCAATATCTTAGTCTTCTTCATCCATTCTTCCGGAAATCTGTAATACACCTCCGCGTTACGTAACTTCAAGAATGACCGGTCCGCCAACCAAACTGTATTAGCCTGATAGTTATTGGCATTACTCTGTGAACTCAAACGAGGATATTTGGCATTTTGATTTTCCGGTGTCCAACGATTCTCATAATAATGAGTAGAAAGTGTCGTATTATTTATCAACGGCCAAAACATACTCTTCGTATTCAAGACAGCAGAATAGTTACCTGTTCCCTGAAACATTACATCTACTCCAATCCCTTTCCATTCGGCTCCCAAATGGAAAGAATAATAAATTTCCGGAGCCGTCGTACTATAACCGATAGCTGTTTTATCATTGGCATCAATGATTCCGTCTCCATTCACATCTTTATATTTTATGTCTCCCGGCACTACCGTACTAAAGTTTTGCGGAAGGCTGTTTGCTATATCTTCTTTATCTTTGAAGAAACCTTCAGCTACCATTCCATATACTTGTCCCAACCGATTTCCTGTTTGCACAAGATTCTTATACAAACGCGGTTCTTCCAGTTGTTCCTTAATTTCATTCTTATTCCAAGCAAAATTACCGCCAAGGTTGAACACTACATCTCCTAACCGTTTCGTATAGTTAAGTCCTAGTTCCACGCCATAGCTATCAACGATTCCGGCATTCTCGAACGGAGCATCTACGCCCAACACATCGGTATATTTTCCTTCGGAAGAGACCCAAATATCTTTTCTCCGTTGGTAATAGCCTTCTGCCGTCACGTCCAGTCCATTGAACAACACGGCATCAACACCAACATTGTATTTATACGCTTTCTCATGTGTCGAATTAGCAGTTGCCAGGCGCCCGATAATAGTACTTCCGAATTCAGAGTCGTAACTACTGTTAAACTTATATTGCGTACCGGTAGTCGTATAAATCTGATCCCAATAGTCATATACGGTAGTACTTCCGTCTTTAGGCAGATAATCAACATTGATCACTCCAAACGAAGCGCGCAATTTCAGGAAGTTCACCCAAGACACATCTTTCAACCATTTTTCTTCCGAAAGCACCCAAGCAGCAGAAATGGTAGGCGAGAAAGCCCATTTATGCCCCGGTGCCAATAAACTGGAGGCCGAGCCAACCAATGCCAGATCCAAATAATAGCGATTAGAGAAACCTACATGATTATACCAGGATACATTTTGCCGATAAATAGTAGTGTTCAATCCGTATGAATCACGATACTCATAATCCCATTTGAATTGAGAATACACATCCCACTTCCGAAACGAGCGATTGTAATCGACACTACCTGCAAAGTTAAATTGGCGCGCCCAGTTGTCAATACCTGCACCCGAACCCATTTCACTGGATTCGCCACCTGAAATGGCAGTATAAAACGGACCGTTAGTTGTCCAGCTTGTTGCATAACCGGCATACGTATAAGTCTTGCTATGATCTTCCAGAATATTGGAATAGTTGTCATAAGCTAAACGAAAGTTAGCTCCCAATCCTTTCAGCAAACCAGACAAATCTTGTGACAAGGTAAGGTCGGCAAACAAACTACGAGAGTGTCCTTTAGAATAAGCAGCTCCCTGCGATTGTGCGACAGGATTCGACGTCCCCGCCCAAGTAGTACTTCCTCCCCAACTGCCATCTTCCGTACGAACCGGAAAAGCTGCAGAAGGAATCGAATAAATCATATCCCATAGGTTAACCGAAGCCCCCGGAATCCGAGATTCGGACAAGGTACCGAGAAGATTCAACTTCAATTTGGTAGTGGCGGTTAAATCAATATCCAGATTTGTACGCAAATTAGCACGTGAATACATATTTTGTGTAGAATATCCGTCATTTGCATTCGGGGTTTTGATAAACCCTTTGTCTGTTAATAAATTCGCCATAGTATAGTAGCGGAACTTTGCTCCTCCTCCACGGAATTCGATCGTATATTTATTAGACACTCCTCTGTCTTTAAAGGTTTCATCAATCCAGTTCACATTAGGATAGAGATAAGGGTACATACGGGAAGCCCCTCCACTGCCTACTCCATTACGGAAAGCATCGACTTCTTCCGGAGTATACCGAGCTCCCAAACCTTCATATCCACGCGCTTCATTCACTGCAGAAGCATACGTAGCCGCATCCACAAATTCCGGACGTCGAGACTGTGTGTTAATGATATGATCATACGTAAAGGTTATCTCTTTTGTTTTGTACTTACCACGCTTCGTCGTAATCAAGATCGCACCGTTCACTCCTTTGTATCCGTACAATGCCACAGCCGCGGCATCTTTCAGGATGGAAACGGATTCTACTTCTTCCGGACTCACCAAGCTCATGTCTCGTTCCAAACCGTCAACCAGCACAAGCGGTGTACTACTTGACAAGCTCTGCAAACCACGTACATAAAAGGTAGGATCTGCCATTAACCCGGTACTGACCGCATTCTGCAAAGTAGTAAGGCCCAATCCATATCCATATAAAGAATTGGATATATTCCGGGAAGACCGCTTATTAAACTCTTCATTATAGGTGGTAGAAACTGCTGCCGTTGATTCATGACGATTGAATGTCCGGTTAGCTCCCACATCAATAGTCTGAGCTGCATATCCCATCACAATGGTCATCGGACCATCAGTCTTTGCCACAACTGTGGTAGAGCCTTTGTCGACAGAAACGACACTCAAGCGTTGTCCTTTCTCGACCGCAATCTCGAATTTACCATCTTTATCAGTTTCAACCCGGGTCTCCACTGCGCCACCTTCCACATTAACGGACGCTCCATAGACTGGGTTTCCCGATTTATCAACAACAATACCTATAATGTTGTTGTCTGTATTCTGCGCTCTGACCGGAATGCTCAAACAAACCAGTAAAGCCAGTATCAGAATCTTATTTTTTCTCATATAAATCAATATTCAATATTGTTTTAATCTATTTCGCTGTCTCACATTACCAACCCGGATTCTGAATCAATCCATATCCTTTGTTAATTTCCGTTTGCGGGAATGGAGAAAGATACCATTTGGGATCAAATCCGTATGTCCACCAACGACGGACCGGTTTGGATAACTCAAACCTTTCATATTCAAAACGAGTAGGCTGCAATGCTCCCTTGTTCTTATCTCCTTCATTCCATTTAGCATTTCCCGTTATACGATTACCGGTATCATCCAAACGATAGGTGAGCAACCCGTGCAGGCGCTTCTCGAAACGATCGGCACGTTTGTAACGGATAAGATCAAAGTAACGGCTATCTTCAAGCCCCAATTCCCGAACACGCTCGCACAGCAATTCTTCCAATAAGGCTGCTTTGTCAGAAAGTAAATTCTTATCTGTAACACACTCCGCCAAATCTTTCTTCAATCCTACACGGGCACGTACTATATTCATTTGGTTAATAGCGCCCCGGTGATCATTCTTGGCTTGAAGCAAGGCCTCTGCATAAGTTAAATAAATGTCAGATAAACGAAGATATACCCAATGCGTATACTGACGTTGGTACTCTGTTCCCAAATAATATTTCATATTTTTATAACCAGTCGCATAGTTACCTGATTCAAGCGCTGCATTTTGTCCTTCATCGTATCCTCCGACCCACAGTTCATAAGGTAAACCGGACATTGTTCCTGCACTCCAGTCTAACATCTTCGGCAATCCGTTTACCATGCAATGCTCATACAGACGAGGATCACGGGTTAATACGATTTCCGACAATAGTTGTTCTCCATTTTTGAATGTTCCGGTCAGGAACATTGCATCCAACTTACCTTCTGTTTCCGCCTTTTTCCAGTCAAACGGAGTACCGTCGGCCCATGGGAACATCTCCACATATTCCTGTGTAGGCGGATATTCGGTACGACAAAGTGACGGAACAGCCCAGGAATGCCACATATAAGAACTTGAGTTGAAAGCGTCCGACATATTCGTGCGGACAGAATGCAAGACCTCCTTGCTGTTCTGACGAATATATCCCATACGATATGCCTGCCGATACTGTTCCGGTGTTTCTTCCGAAGCCTTATTCAGGCTATACCCGCCTTGACTCTCCAGCTCTTTAAAGAATGCTTCACAAGCCTTCAAACAGTTATCCCAAAGTTCCGCATGGTAGCCGCCGTACCATACCAGATGCTGCTGTTCAGCCTCTGAGTTTCCTCCTGCATATCCGTTGACATCGTTAAACAACGGAGAAGCGGCAAATTGCCAGATTTTGCATTTCAATGCCATCGCACCGGCCTTTGTCCAGTGTCCGGCCTTGCTGGCAAGATCGGCATCAGCATAAGCCCACACCAATCCACCGGAATTGATAGCATCATCCAACATCTTTATCATGTAGTTAACAGTCTCCTCTACCGTAGCACGGGGGATTTCATAACCTGACTCCGTACCGGTGAATGAAGCATATAACAATGGAAGACCTCCATAATGACGGAACATATCAAAATAGCGTGCCGCAATCAGGCATTTAGCTTCTGCCACCAACTGAGTTTTTTCAGTGCTATCCATGCCCGGCACTCTATCTATATTTTCCATTAACAACCAGCACCAGCGCACTACTTCCCATACCATTTCCCGTGTATATGGGAAAATATTACCACGCGTGCCATAGTTGGCATTGAGAGAACCCAAATAATACTGCTGATATACAGTTGCGTCACTAAAATAAAGTGACCAGCAGTCTGTTAGCGCATCCTTCTTTCCTAAATAAGGACTGGAAGAATCAGGAATATTACCGTTACTGTCCGTATTATAGGGTAATCCGTAATACTGTCTACTGTAACAGGTGTTCAAAAATTGGCGCGTATATTCCGCACTATTGAACACTGTGTCAATAGTAGCATTTCCGCCCGGTGCCTTATCCAAAAAAGAGTTTCCGAATTTAATTTCGTCCACACATGAAGTGGAAACCAAACAAACTGCCGCTCCCAACATCGCACCGATGAACCATTTATTTTGTAATTTCATTGTATCTTTCCTTTATCTATTTTAGAATCCTAATTTCAAGCTCAACGTATAAGTCTTGGACAATGGATAAGAAGGTGCATTAGTAGCTCTTGCCTCCGGATCACCCCACAAATAAGGTGTAATAGTCCACAAATTATATCCTGCAAAAGCCAACTGGCATGTATTCAGTCCAAGTTTCTTCATCAATGGGAAGTGAAAATTGTATGCCACCTGAAGAGTTTTCAAACGCAGGTATTTTGCATCTTTCTCATATAAGGTGGAGGTAGCATAGTTATTCTTCGCATTGTCAATGGTAGCTCTCGGATACTCCGAAGATTGTGACGGATTTTCCGGTGTCCATGTATGGTCCAAATGGTATGCCAACAATCCTCCCTGCTCGCTATTGGAAGATGAATAGAACGGCTGACGAAATACATCCGAAATCATACGGCTTACGTTCCAGGCCCCTGTCCATTGAGTACTTATTTCCAGATTCTTCCAACTGAATCCTAAATTAATACCTAGCATATATTCAGGATCATCCGTAAAGCCATAGTCATAACTTGCGTCGTTCGCATCAATCTTACGGTCACCATTCAAGTCAACATATACCGCATCTCCATTTTGAAGAATGCTCTCGTGAGTGGGGAACGGACGATTAAATGTCTGCTCATATAACGCAGGTGTATCCTCATCATAGAAGCGCCAGAAAACGTATTGACTACGCGAACCGATACGGTGTCCCTTCTGATATTGATATAAATTATTCTGCGGGGCTTCCTTCTTTTCAAGAATCTCATTCTGATTATAAGAAAGGTTAATACCCGCCCAATAACGGAAATTATCGCCAATCTTATCGTTCCATTTTAAAGAAAGTTCCCAGCCCCAACTGTCTACACTTCCTAAATTTGAATAGGGAGTAATGAACCCTAACATTCCCGGAGCTGTACCGTCACGCAAAAGGATGTCATTACGACGTTCTTTATAATATTCAAAGGTTGTTTTCAGACGGTCATCAAGGAAGTTAATATCAACACCATAGTTCCGTTTCAGAGCTTTTTCCCATGTCACAGCAGGGTTATTCTTAGCTACCTCACGCGCACCCAGACTAACAGTACCATTATCTGTTCCGAATCCATATCCCCAGGCGTTAGTTGCTCCTCCACTTGCCGTTACACGATTTGCCAAGTCACCTAAACCGACATTATATGGATCAGCCATATACATAAACCGCGATCCTCCAATATTATCGTTACCTACCAAACCGACACTGGCACGTAATTTCAAGAAGCTAACCACCGACTTCAAAGGACGGAAAAACTTCTCTTCACTCATCACCCAACCTATAGAACCAGCCGGGAAATAAGAAAAGCGCAAATCGGACGCAAAGTTTTCCGAACCGTTATAACCCACATTAAACTCTGCCATATAGCGGCTCTTCCAATCATAAGTGACACGTCCGACTAATCCGACATATCCATGAGGAATGTCCGAATATAATTTCGGATAATACTCTTTCTGTTGATTATACAAAACTAAGGCTGTCACCGTATGATCACCAAAAGTACGATTATAATTAAAGCTGGCTTCCATATACCAATTACGTGCTTTGCCTGTAGTATACGAATACTTCACATCTGTATTCTCTCCAAACTTACGATAAGCAATACTACCGTCATCCATCAATACAGGAGTGTATGTAGCAATAGACCCACCAGAACCGACTTTATTAACTGTAAACGAGCTGTTATAAGATCCCTTCACTTTAAAGGAAAGTCCTTTAGTCAAGAAGTCCATTTTTTGATCCAGAATCACATCCACATTCAGCGAATTGTTGCTGGTCTGGCTGAACCCATTTCCATAATATCCCATACCTGTACCTCCTGTAAATGGTAATTTCAGTCCGTCTGAATAAGTCTCATCGCTCGAATTTACCAATTTTCCATCTATGATTCCCGGACTGGAGAAAGGAGTAGCATAATACATATTTTTAATCAATCCGGAAGATCCCTGACTCGTACGCGGTTGATCTGAATTATTCACATTACCACTAATATTGAATGACAAAGTAGTCGTTTTAGTGACATCCATATCCAAGTTTGTACGATAGTTAAACCGACGGTACTGATAGCTTAAATTATAAGGAAGATCAAACTCACTAAAAAGTCCTCCTTGCGTATAAGCACCTGCAGAGATGAAATAACGTACTTTATCTGTTCCTCCCGAGATGTTCAGATTATGCTGGCTCTGAAGCGTAGAGCTTTTCATAATATAGTCAGCCCATTGTATATTTGGGAAACGAATAGGATCGGAACCATCTGCAAATTTTTGAATCACGCCATCACTAAATAAGGCAGATTTGCCATCACCGGACATCATTTGATTATGAAAACGGGCATAGTCATAGGAACTTGCCTGTTCTACCATTTTTGTAGGCATCAATACAGAAGCAGAAGTAGTAAACGAAATTTTCGCCTTTCCTTCCTTTCCTCGTTTAGTTGTAATCAAAATGACCCCATTTGCTCCACGAATACCAAATACGGCTGTTGCCGAAGCATCTTTCAAGATAGAAATGGATTCAATTTCATTCGGGTCGATATCACTCATACTTTCACGATCCACACCGTCTACCTGAATTAACGGTGAAGAATTTTCCCAAGTAGCTTTACCACGAATAAAAATTTCAGCGGCATCCGCTCCCGGCTCACCGGAATATTGTACGGTAGTCAAACCTGTCATCTGCCCTCCTAATACATTGGAAACCGAACCTACAGATACACGGGTCAATTCTTCTCCCTTCACACTAGCGATAGCTCCTGTCATGGTCACTTTCTTCTGCGTACCATAAGCTACGATTTCCACCTCTTCAAGTGCTGTCACATCCTCTACCAGAATGACTTTCATGTCATTTTTCGCTACTACTTTTTTATCGGTATAACCTATAAAAGATACTTTCAATTTCGCACCGGGACGTACATTTATTCTAAATACACCGTCAATATCGGTAATTGTACCATTAGATGTTCCTTCCGCAAGTACACTTGCTCCAATTATCGGTTCGCCTTGGCTATCTACTACTGTTCCTTTTATAGTACTTTGCTGCTGTACAACTTCGATGGCTGCCGAAGCTGTTTGCAATCCCCATGCAGGTGCAAAAGTTGCTATAGTGAAAAACAGAGCGACAGGTAAGGTTGTCCCCTTTATAAAGTTTTTCTTATTCATATATGTATATGTTCATGATATAAGTATAATTTTAACGGACTTTATATACCGTCATTATTTTAGAATGCAAGCATCATACGGAAATAACCGGCACGCGAATCACGTTCACAAATTATGTGATATCTTCCACCAGCCATACCGTGTGTCCATTGGTTGGCTGGAGAACGCTGTGTGCTACTCCAATAGTGTCCACTGTTAGTTCCTGACTCGACAGAGGTCATCTCATCACCATTTACATTCTTGAGACAACGGTTAATAACACTCAAATTCTTAGCGACTGTATCCCAACACATTATAGAGGGCAAATACCAAGGAGTCACATTTGCCGGAATAGCTTCCGCTTCACGATAAGCCTTGATATACGCATAAGCATGGTCGCAAGTAGAAGGACTACCCATACCTTCGTAACACATAGTAAGTAACTGTGTATTATTGTATCCCATTAGTGCTGGGAAAACCAATGAAGCATCATTCTTGTTAACATCCTTCTCTGTGTTACAACCTACAAACTTGTTTGCCCAATTCTCATCTGAAGTAAACCAGTCTGAATAATAACCGGACTTACTTGAATGGAACATTTTCAAAGCAACATCATTTTGTTCACTATCTTTTACCACAGAATTCTTAATAGATAGCACTATACCGTGCGTACATGCAGGGAAATCGCGACGCAAAGCATCAACTTCTGCTGAATAGAGTTCAGTATGTGTTACACTGGGTTGTGAATTTCCTACATAACATACAATACCAATCACATTCTCCGGCACCGTTTCCGCATCTACTGAAACTATTTTTCCATCTGCACAAAAATAGTCTCCTACCTGCAAAGTATGGTTGATTTTACTTTTATCTTCGATGGTATACATTTTCGCCGTTCCTCCTTCCAGCGTACCTTTAGCTTCATATTCCATCTCACTTACTCCAGAATAAGTACCCTTAATTGAGAATTCCTTCTTCGGATTAACCAAGAAACGGTATGTATCCGTACTTTCCTGATAATAAGGAGTTGCTTGAGTATTGTTCACTGTAAACGAACCGGCTGTTAATGGTAACAAATAATCATCTATACCGCCATTTGTAAAGCTATAGGTCAAATTAGGCATCTTCACTACCGCAAGAGCCATCCGATGTTGCATAGTAAAAGCGATCTGTCCTTTCAAACGATCCCCCTGAACACTACCCGTACTCGTCATCAAATCATATTGTGTATAATTTCCTTCATTTTGTTCACTGCCTATTTTCCAATTGTTGACGTATGTTTCAAAAGGATCCACCTTCGTCGGATCAAAAGTCACATTCGCATTATACGGATAGTATGCATAAAAAGTCATCCGCTGAAATTGTGAACCTTTGTATTCAATAGGATCCCCTCCATCAGTCAATTCCCAATAGCCATCTGTCAGTGTGAATTTCCGATTCTTGATATCCTCTACCACCGTTTCTCCTCTTACCGCAAATATACCGATAGCATCTCCGTTAGAAAATCGGGTAGTATATCCATTCTCTGTAGCACGTGTCTTACCACTTTCGTCCATAAATCCTTCATCAGACACACTAATCTGAAATCCCTGCAAAGAATCCGGTGTTTCTCCGGTGAGTTCTTCATTTTGCGAGCAAGACGCAACTATGGCTGCGCCAGCCAGAAAAAGCATTGATATATAATTATATATTTTCATAAATCTCATGTTTATATTTTTAGCATTTTTATCTATATTAGATTGGTAAACAGATCACTTCACAACAGGCTGTGGAGTTACGGTTTCTTCTGTAATATTCCAACTAGGATTAGTTATCTCTGTTCCAGTTTCAGCTATACTCGGGTCGGATGTTATAGGATCGTGGTTTTCATCCTCCCATCCTATTATTTGCGTTTGTTCTGTAATTGTCAACACATAATTATTGTCCTCGTATTTATTTGTCTTGATGATGTAATTATAAGAAAATCCTGATTTCAATTCTGTCAAGTTAGCAAACTCGGCTTCATAAAGATAACCGTTCATTCTAGCTTGGATAGTTACTTTGCCTTGCACCTTCTGTGGCAGTAAAATAGCTTGTACTGTATAATTATCCTGCTCTCCTATTTTATCCCAATAAATATCATCTTTATCCGTAACAGGGTCTTCACTGACTGTTGTCTCCCCTGTTTTAGGATTAAATGTACCATTATTCTTAAGCCCAATAAGATAACAAGTTATATCTGCCAAGTCCACACCTTCGCCAGCTTGAAACTCCAATCTAATACGACTCATCACATGATTGAATGCTAATGTCACGTTCGGGGTTTGTGATGTAGCCTTCCCTTTAGCAAAAAGAAAATCTATCTTCGCACGTTCTTCTGCTGTAGCTTGATTGTCACTGGCTGTAGTCACTTCCAATACAGGTTGTTCTTCACCTGATGTACCAGAAAATGGAGCGTATGCCACTACATCATACTCTCCGGAACCTAATACCCAAATCTCTTCTGCATTTCCTCCTTTTGCCGCAAAAAGACCATTGCCCTTGTATTTGTAATGAATATTCACTTGTTCCGTACCACAAGTGATTCCTACCGAGTCTTCTGCCTCCCAGTTTGTTTCCGTAGCTCTTGTAACAAGATTGCTAGCCTCATGATTGTTTATTACTGCACTAAAAGAAACTTTCGCTCCCGTATCACCGGTAAACTGAATATCAGTTTCTTTAATATCGTTGCTACATCCTGCTAAAAGTAGTAAGGCAACAGCAGTTGTGACATAGTTTTTTTTCATACCATGTTTTTTAAAGTTAAACATATTTTTGTTGATTAGTAAAATCGTCGTAAAGTAAAAAAGACAATGGCTGCATTCTTTTCCAACCAGCAATTGAAATAAATGAAGCATTTTTTTTGTTGTTTTCCATATCTATTAGATACATCTGTTAAGTTAAACAAAAGTTAGATTCTCTTTTTAAAAGTAATTTTTCACACTCTACCTGTGAAAAAGTGTTGCAAACATAACGACTTAATCAAGATATAGCAATGCAGAATCGTACAAATGCATGGAAAATACCGTCTTTTGCACGATATTCCATGCTGTAGGAGCGATTTTCGATTAGTACCTAATGACTATGAACCTTTTTGTTTCTATTTTATTGTATGGAAAATAGTAATTTATAAACCTAAAAATGATATGGCGAATTTTTCAATTGTAGTTGTTCCAACTAAAAAATTATCAAATGGCAGACATCGAATAAGGATAGCCGTAGCACATCATTCTCAAACCAGATATATATCTACCCAATTTACTTTGGATTCTGCCAATCAACTAAAAAATGGTCGAGTAGTAAGGCATGAGAATGCAGCGAATATGAATGCCTGTCTTCGGAAACTAATCAATGAGTATGAAGAAATTGTTACATCGATCAGCTATTTACCAGCAATTTCATGTACCGAACTTATACATATAATTACTTATGAACAAAAGAAAAAAGGTATAACCTTTCAAGCTGTTGCAAAAGAATACATGAATTTCATGAAAGGAGAAGAGCGGGAGAAATCTTATAAACTTTATAAGATAGCTTCCGAAAGATTAGTCAAATATATGAAAGGGGATTTTCCTTTAATTCAATTGACACCTATACATATCCAAGGATTTGCCAAAGTTCTTCACGAGGAGAATCTGGCAGATACAACTATCAGAATATATCTGACTTTAATAAAGGTGATAGTAAATTATGCCGGTAAGATGAATTATGTATCTTACTCCATTCATCCTTTTGTCCTCTTTAAGATGCCGACAAGTAATGTGCGGGAACTTGATTTGTCAATAGATGAACTGAAGAGAATACGTGATGTCCGGCTTTTAAAGTCTTCTTTATCCATGGTGAGAGATATTTTTATGCTTACCTATTATTTAGGCGGTATCAACCTGAGAGATTTATTAGCATATGATTTTAAAAATAAGAACGATATGCGTTATGTGCGTCACAAAACACGTAATAGCAAGAAGGGAGAAAATGAAATTGTATTTACTTTGCAGCCTGAAGCAAAAGTGCTTATAGATAAATATATGTCGAGAAATGGGCATTTGCAGTTTGGTAAATATTCATCTTATAAACAAATATATAGTTTAGTCTTCCGACATATAAATAAGGTAACAGAACTTTCGGGGGTAAAGAAAAAGGTTACTTACTATTCCGCCCGAAAGACATTTGCACAACACGGATATGATTTAGGCATTCAAATTGAAAAAATAGAATACTGTATCGGACACAGTATGAAAAATAACCGTCCTATCTTTAATTATATTAAGATTATGCAAGAACATGCCGATAAGGTGTTCCGTGCCGTACTTGACCAATTGCTATAGTATAGATAGTTTTTCACTGCTATTTTTAGTTCCTTCTTTTGCTAATCGATTTCATTCCGATCGCTATCCTTTTTTCGTTCCACTATAGTTATCCGCAAAGTACACTATAGTTACCCTTGCGGATAACTATAGTCAAACGCAAAGATAACTATAGTGGAACGAAGAAAGATTCGCATACCGGATAACTCATAATAGGTAAAAAAGATATTAATGGTACTAATTGTTCAAATCTTATCCTCAATTGATTGCTAGCTGTATGTAGTCGTTTGATGCGCAGGTAGTTATGTTTAAAAAGAGAATCTAACTTTTGTTTAACTCTATAATAAATACGCTATGTAAATATATTAATATCATACAATATATTATACTACTAAACCTCTATAAAGTACTACGTTACAGGAATATCCATATAAAAAGAAACAAAGAGTCTTCATTAGAGGATAAAAAGATAAATCAACAATAAAGGATCTATAAACCAATATTTATAACTTAATAATTAAAGTATGAAAAGCAACCAAAAAGGTAATCACCTGTATGCCTATAAGGATACTATCCGACGGCTATTTCTTCTCACTTTGTTCTCCTTTTTAATAGTAGAATCTTATGCCCAGAATAAGACAATTTCGGGCACAGTTACAGATTTTACCGGAGAACCGGTTATTGGTGCCAGTGTGTTGGTTAATGGTACTACTAATGGTACAATTACTGATTTAAATGGCAAGTTTTCTCTTTCCAATGTACCAACCAAAGGTACAATCACTATCACTTATATAGGATATAAAAAACAAGAAGTATCCGTAGCAGGAAATACCAACTTTAAAATTACTCTTCAAGAAGATACCGAGACCTTAGACGAAGTAGTAGTTGTAGGCTATGGAGTACAGAAAAAAAGTGACGTAACCGGTGCTATGGCTCGCGTAGGTGAAAAAGAACTGAAAGCAATGCCTGTAAGAAATGCACTAGAAGGGATGCAAGGTAAAACAGCCGGTGTAGATATTACATCCAGTCAGCGTCCCGGAGAGGTGGGCAACATTAATATTCGTGGACAACGCTCTATTAATGCGGAACAGGGTCCACTGTATGTGGTAGACGGTATGGTAATTCAAAATGGAGGCATTGAAAATATCAATCCTTCCGACATTGAAGCTATTGACATTTTAAAAGATGCTTCAGCCACAGCTATTTATGGCTCACGTGGTGCCAACGGTGTGATTCTTGTAACTACCAAAAAAGGAAAAGAAGGTAAAGTGACCCTAAACTATTCCGGTACTGTCACTTTTGAAACGCTACACGATGTTACAGAAATGATGTCTGCCGCCGAATGGTTGGATTATGCCCGCTTAGCCAAATATAATGCAGGTTCTTATGCTTCTGCCACTCCAACTTATGAAGCAGATAAAGCTGCATTTGGTAGCGTAACCGCTTCATGGAAAAACATCGAAAAGGCATGGGTAAATGGAGTCTACGATCCATCTTTAGTAGGATCATACGACTGGGCTTCGCACGGTAAACAGACGGGGATTACACACGAACATACCTTAAGCGCATCCGGAGGGTCTGACAAATTCCAAGGCTATGCCTCATTCGGTTATTTGGACCAGAAAGGTACACAACCAGGGCAAGCATATGAACGTTATACATTAAAGACCTCATTTGATGTAACTCCTGTCAATTGGTTCAAAATGGGATCTTCAATTAATGCATCTTATTCCACTCAAGACTATGGATATAGTTTCTCCAAGTCTGTAACCGGTTCGGGTGATTTCTATAGCGCATTAAGAAGTATGATTCCATGGACAGTACCTTATGACGAAAACGGTGAATATGTCCGTTATCCGAGTGGGGATGTAAATATCATCAACCCTATTCGTGAATTAGACTACAACACCAACCAACGCCGCACTTTCCGTGCTTCTGCTAGTTTGTATTCGCAAATTGATTTCGGCAAAATCTGGAAACCCCTGGAAGGCTTATCTTATCGTCTTCAGTTTGGCCCTGAATTCCAATTCTACACTTTAGGAGTTGCTAATGCAGCAGATGGTATTAATGGAGATGGTAACAATGGTGCACAATACAAGAACGAACAAAAACGTGCATGGACATTGGATAACCTGATCTATTATAACAAAGCCCTGGGTCAACATAATTTAGGCATGACATTGATGCAATCCGCTTCGGCCTACCATTACGAGATGGGAGATATGAGAGCTACTAATGTAGCCTCATCGGATGAGCTTTGGTATAATATAGGATCTGCCGGTACACTAAACTCTTTTGGCACAGGTCTGACCGAAACTCAAATGGCATCTTATATGATTCGCCTAAACTATGGTTATAAAGATAAATACTTATTGACAGCATCTATGCGTTGGGACGGCGCCTCTCAATTAGCCGAAGGGCACAAATGGGCAAGTTTCCCTTCTGCTGCTATCGCATGGAGAATGGATCAGGAAGATTTCCTGAAAGACATCAGTTGGCTGAATCAGTTGAAACTTCGTATAGGTATGGGTGTTACAGGTAATGCGGCAATCAAAGCATATGCAACTAAAGGCGCTATCACAGGCTTATACTATAACTGGGGACAGAATGAGTCATCTTTGGGCTATGTACCTTCAGATCCTTCACAGAAGGAACCCGCCAAAATGGCTAATCCAACTCTAGGCTGGGAAAGAACTACACAATACAATGTTGGTGTTGACTACGGTTTCTTTAATAACCGACTTACTGGTAGTATCGATGCATACAAAACGAAAACTGATGATTTGTTACTGGAAATGTCAATTCCTTCACTAACGGGCTATGTTTCTACTTATGCCAATGTGGGTAAAACATCCGGATATGGAATTGACCTACAAGTAAATGCAATACCTATACAAACAAAAGATTTTTCTTGGAGCACTACTTTAACATGGTCAATGGATAGAAACCGAATCGACGAATTGTCTAATGGTAGAACAGAAGATGTGAACAACAAATGGTTTGTCGGTGAAGAAATCGGTGTTTATTACGACTGGGTATATGATGGCATCTGGAAAACAGAAGAAGCTGAAGAAGCTGCCAAATACGGACGTAAACCGGGACAAATCAAAGTGAAAGATTTAAATAATGATGATACAATAGATGCCAATGACGATAAGAAAATTGTAGGGCATACACGTCCACGCTGGACAGGTGGCTGGAGTAACACTTTCAGCTATAAGAATTTTGAGCTATCCTTCTTTATTTTATCACGTTGGGGATTTACTGTTCCACAGGGAGCTGTTACTCTTGACGGTCGCTATATGCAACGTAAAATAGACTATTGGGTAGCCGGTACCAATGAGAATGCAAAATACTATTCACCCGGTTCCAACGGTGAAGGAGCCGATGCCTTTAACAGCGCAATGAACTATCAGGATGGCTCGTACATCAAAGTTCGTAATATCTCATTGGGTTATAACTTTACCCCACAACAATTAAAGAACTTGGGTATCAATAATTTGAAGCTATATGTTCAAGCCATGAATCCATTCAATATCTATAAAGCATGTGACTTTTTGGATACAGACTTGGTAAATTATGACAATAATACCAAAATATTTGGTTCACCTACCACTTTGAAGAGTTTTGTAATAGGTGTCAACATCGGATTCTAATAAACAAATTAAAGTAAAGACATTATGAAATTAAATAGAATATTATTTGCAGCTTTAATGGCCAGCGTAACAGGAAGCTCGATCACTTCATGCAGTGAATCTTTCCTTGATGAGAATTTAACAACTCAACATAGTACCGACCGCTTTAAGACACAAGAAGGTCTTGATGAATTAGTGACTGGAGCCTATCAGAAACTGAAATTCAAATTCAACTATATATGGGGGATTCAGTGCTACAACATGGGAGTGGATGAATTTACTGATGCTAATAATGTTATTCCAGCATGGAATCACTATAGTCAAGATTTAAATTCATCTGAAAATGCCGCTAACCAACCTATCTGGGACAATTACTACGGACTGGTTGAACCCGCAAACATATTGATCCAAAACATACCTCAATATTATAACCAAAGTTCACCCACATATAACACACGCTTGGGAGAAGCACACTTTCTAAGAGCCTATGCTTATTTTGAATTAGTGAAGCAATTTGGTGGTGTACCGTTGAAATTAGTTCCGTCTACAAGCGCGGAAACGTACTTCACACGGAATTCTGCTGAAGAAATATACACACAGGTTATAGCTGATTTTGGAGAAGCCTACAGACTACTTCCGGATAAAGGTGAATCAATCGGACGAATTAACAAATATGCTGCTGCCCATTTCCTTGCAAAAGCACATTTATTCCGTGCCTCCGAATTGTACAGCGATTGGAATAGTAATTATATAGCATCCGACCTCGATGCTGTTATTCAATATGGTTCGGAAGTTGTAGACGCACATCCGTTGTGTAATGATTATGTAGAACTTTGGGACTATGAACAGCCGAACGGAGCCAATGAAAAAGTAAGTGAAGTGATTCTAGCAGCTCAATTCTCTAATGATGAATCAACATGGGGACGTTATGGAAACCAGATGCATCTTTATTATCCGGCCGTATACCAAGGTAATGATATAGGTGGATGTAAACGTGACATCTCCGGAGGACGTGAATTCTCATACGTAAGTGCTACAGAGTATACCATGCAGGTATTTGACCGTGTCAATGACTCTCGTTTCTGGAAATCATTCATCACCTGTTATGGAGCCAACGAAACCAAAAGTGCTCCCACCTGGACAGCAGAAGATATGCCATACGCTCCGGCAGGTGTAAAAGAAGGTGACAAACGTTTCAGTGGAGGTGAACTCGGTATGAAATACATCGTGAATGACCCGGGAGACAATCGCTATGAGAAATATCCCAACGCTCCGGCATATACTGTTTTGAAAGATGGAAAAATGTGTAACACGTATACATATGTACGCTATTTCAAAGGACAGGAACACAGCTGGAATATAAATGAGAAAACAGGTAATTATTACGATATCATACCTCACAAGCGTTCAGTAGCTTTATCTAAATTCCGTGATGGTTATCGTGTTTCCATCGCATCTCAATTCGGTACTCGCGATGCTATCATCGCCCGTTCGGCAGATGATGTACTAATGGTTGCCGAAGCATATATTCGTAAAGGTGAAGCCAATTATGACAAAGCTGTCGAATGGATGAACAAACTACGTGAACGTGCCGGTTATAAAACTGGTGAAGACCGTAGTAAGAACGTAGATGGTGGACAAGCTTATAAGAATAATCCTTATTGTTCCGGGAAAGGAGGCGGTCACTCCTCCGAAGGTGCTATTTACTGGGAAGAAAACACCTATTATGAGTCAAACAATATCGAACAGGAGACTACTGCTTCTACCAAAACTACGATGAAATTAAATAGTGTGGCAGACGTTTATAACTCTACAGTCGACACTCCTATCTACAACGAACTGGGATGTACATCCAATGCTGACAAAATGATGTGCTTCCTATTAAATGAACGTACCCGTGAGCTTTGTGGCGAATTGCAACGCTGGGAAGATCTGGCACGTACCAAGACGTTAGACGCCCGCTGGCATAAATTCAACGACGGTGCCAGCAGAGGTCTTGGCGAATTCAAATCGGAGAAACATTACTATCGTCCGATCCCCCAAGCCTTCTTGGACGGTATCACCAATTCAAATGGTTCTGCACTAAGCAATGAAGAAAAGAAAGCAATGCAGAATCCGGGATATTAAGATAAACAACTAAACTTATTGCCACTTGGCACTCTTTGAAATAGTATTCCTAATCAAAGAGTAGCAAGTGGCAATATTATTTCTTATATTTCCGTTGTTTTTCACTTCGTCTTCCTCATAAACATCTTAATCTGTTCACTAATCTGCTCCATCCCCTTTATCGAAGGATGACCGCTCTTTTTGTCAATATCATGCAGTTCAATACAATCAATGTTATAGTGATTGCAGATAGCTCTGACTGATTCATTAAACTCTTCCTTTAAACCAGAGTTCAGCAGAAAGTAGATTTCAACATTAGGATAACGATCAATCATGTGGTCAAGCAGATATGCCATAGCCGGACGGAATGTATATAAATCTTCCTTGGTCCACCCTTCATACTTGTAATCCCCAAGCGGTGAGCCGGCCCAACAATCATTCGTTGCACCGAAAATAAAGATGATATCCGGACATCCCAGCTTATCCATACGGGTAATAAAAGAACGATCCGAATAATCAGCCTGATTATAACCGGTATTACAAATCGTTGCACCGGAAAAGGAGTTGTTGACACAAAGGCGGCAGTTATTCTCTTTGATGAATTTATGCCACCAGGTCTGCTTTACGGAAGTTACATCCGTTTGCTGTCGCGGAGAAACATAATACCAAATGCTATTGGTATCGGGTTGCAGGTATCCTTCAAATGTTGAATACGAATCGCCTAAAATAGATATAGATTTCAGGCTTTGAGCAAAGCTGATACTGCTATATAGAGTGATTAGCAGTAATAATAAAAGGATTTCTTCATCTTAGCATAAAGTTTTCAATTTTGCTGCTAAGATACTACATTATACTAAAATTATAGCATGAAATTTTCTACTACTTTCAGGAAAGGGTCATTTCCCTTTCCTATCATAAGTCACATTCTTTTCCACTACATTCTCTACATTATTCACTTTCTTCACGAACTCCTTTACCTCTCCTACTTTTACATCCCTAATCATTACATTCTTAGCCGGAAGTTTGGAGTTACCTTTCAGTTCGTAAATAGCATCTGCCGATTCACAAGTCACCTTATCCATATAAATACCATCAATACGAGTAATTCGTTCTTCATAAGTAGGTACCAGATCTTTCCATTGGTATAACACTTCGGTATCTATTTCGAGTACACGTTGAGCCGTTCCTGCCTTTACATTCTTCATATAAACATTCTCTATAAATCCACCTCTGCGATGATTGGTTTTCACAAAGAAAAGGCGCATCACAGAATTCGGAGCAGTACAGTCATGCATATAAATATTCCGTATTCCTCCCGATATTTCGCTTCCGATACCAAGTAAAGTATGTCCTTTTAGAATCTGACAATTACGGATAACGATGTTTTCACAAGGAGTATTCAACCGCCAAGCATCCTGATTACGTCCGGCTTTAATCACTACTGCATCATCCCCCTGATCGAAAGAGCAATCTTCCACTAAAAAGTTACGGCTCATTTCAAAATCAATACCGTCATTATTATGTCCGTGTGCTTTTACATCGAGATTACGCACTAATCCCCCGTCACACATATAGAGATGAATGGTCCAAAACGGACTTTCACAAATCTTAAACCCATCCAATAAAACATTCTTGCAACGATTGAAATGAATCAAATGCGGACGAAGATGGTTCTCCCCTATTGCCATCTGACGTTCGATCACAGGGATATTAGTCGAAGCTTTTGTATACAACTCCTTCAATGCTTCCAAATGAGACTGAGGACGTTTGAACCATACTTTCCAGGTATCCATCTTCGGCTGAAGAGTCCCTTTACCTGTAATCGCCACGTTCTCACATTCAAAAGCATAGAGTAATGGCGAATAATTATAACATTCCAAGCCTTCCCATGAAGTCATCACTGCCGGAAGATAATCAGAAGGATTATCCGTAAAATTCAAAACCGCATTCTCCTCCAAATAAAGATTCACATTACTTTTAAAATGAATGGGACCGGTCAGCCATGTACCTGCCGGAACAACAACACGTCCGCCACCGGATTGGTTACACGCTTCAATAGCACTAGTAATTGCTTTTGTATTATCTACTCTTCCTCCATTGACGGCACCGAAGTCTGTAATTATAAAGTCCTTATCAGGATAGATAAACACTTTAATAGGTTGCATCGGAAAAGGAGCGGTTACTTTAAGCACTTCATAGTTGCCATTTTTCGAAGTAAAAGAAGCGGCTAACAAATAAAAACAAGTACAAGTTATTAAACTTAGAAAATATCTTTTAATCATATCATTACTCTATTATCCAACATACCAAGATAAAACATTCTTAGCTATTTCACACTCTGAAAATCGGGAATTCGTTTCACATTAGCGCCTTTCATTACTCCCTTCTTTATTGCTTCATTTGTGGCAGTAATTTCTTGTTTTACTTTCTTATAATAATCTTTTGTTAACCCATTGGCTATGGCATCTGACTCTGTTGCCGCCCAGAAATATTGATAATCTGTCAATATCAGATCCGGTGCCACTTTTGCAAAAAAGACAGAATCTCCTTCAAATTTTTCACGTAAATCTCCTAAATAAATAGTATCCGCCGGATTTATTTTCTTATCATTTTGAGATTTATTACTCGAATTACCAACACAAGAAGCAATTAATATTCCTCCAATCAAAAAACAATAGTTCAACAGTCTCATAATAAATAATTTAATTGTAACATAATTCTTTTCAACACTTATTTCACTGAAAACACAAATACACCCGCTGTAGGAATCTCTGTAGTCCCGATCAATGCTTTGGCTCCCTTCGATAAGTTGAAGGTATAAGGCTGATCTGAATAGTTTAATACAATTCCCAACCCATTCCGGTATTCCATTGTCACGCCATAAGGCAAATCCATTACCGGGATATTCAGCTGTACATATAGCTTTTTCAATATATCTTTTTCCAATGCTCCATTGTGGCTGTCCACTCCTACATAGGTAATCGTACCTTTCCCCAGTTTGCGGAAAGTCACAGCCGGACTTCCTTCATAGAATTCGTTTTTATAAGTAGCCCATACTTGAGCATCTGCCGGAGGATTCAGAATCTCTCCCCATGTATTCCAAATATACTCTTTTCCGTCCATAACAACAGTACCGGGATTTTCGGGAAGCAGCAAATCATAAAAGTTCATTTCATTTCCGGTCAGCGGAGTAATCATAGAACCAAAGGGAGCTTCCGGAAGACGACCATAACGGTCTTTCTGTGCCGTACGACAAGTCAGAATGAGGTTTCCGCCGTTCTTTACATAAGTGATCCATTTGTCTACCAGTTCTTTATCAGCTAATTGATAAGTCGGTGCAATAACGACCGGATAATCGGACAAGTTCTTTGCTTCGGAAATAAAATCGACAGGAGCTCCGAATGATTTTAGGGTACGATAGTACTTTTCGATGTGTGCAAAAGTATCCCATGTCCGGTTCTGTTTCTGTCGCTCAATGCTCCAGGAGTTTTCATGGTTAAAAAGAATAGCTGTACGACGGGCAAGGTAATCGGCAGGTTTGGTTTCACGGGAAGAGCTATGTTTACGAAGTTCACGAATCTCCTTTATAAATGTCTCATATTCTCTTCCACCGGGAGTTATAGTCACTCCGTCCGTGCCGACAATTCCGTAATGATATTGTTCCGTGCCGTAAAGAGGCTGGCGATAACGATAGGTGCAGATAAAATCACTTCCACCGGCAAACACACTCCACATCCACAGACGAACTGCGCCCGGAAGAGGTTGGGGATTGATACTGCCCCAGTTCACCTGTCCCGGCTGTAATTCCATCACACCATAAGTTCCCTGTATCGGACGGAAAAAGTCATTTGCCCAGGCTATCCGCAACGGATTACCTACCCGGTAGCCTCGACGACCAATCCCCTCATTATCACCATATACCATATAACGGGTATAACTTTGAAAATCAAGCGAGGGGCTACCACCAATGTGACCTTCATCATAATTCGGTATATAATTCGTAGTCACCCATTGGTTCTTTGCATATTTCTTTATCAACAGACATTGTTCGTTCAGGAAATCATTGGTTTGTGATGCAGCAAAACGGCGGTAATCCAAAATTTGATGATGATTCATAAACATCTGTACGCGCTTGGGAAGCGTTATTTCATCAAAAGACGAATAAACCTCACTCCAGAAAGCAGTGCCCCATGCATTATTTAAAAGTTGAATGTCATTATTGTATTTGGCACGGAGAAAATCACGGAAAGCAAGCTCCGCTTTCAGATTATAATCAAACTGTACAGCAGGTTCGTTGTCGAGTTGCCATCCGATAATACGGGAGTCATTGCCATAATGTTGCGCCAGTTTTTCAATCATCTTGTATGATAATTCCCTGTAAAGAGGCGAAGCAAATGAAGCATGCTGGCGAGCACCGTGGTCAAGTATCGTTCCATCCTCATTCTTCAATAGAATTTCGGGGTATTTCCGGCTCATCCATACAGGAGGAGTGGCAGTAGAAGTACACATGATAACTTTCAAATCATACTTGGCTGCCAAAGCTACAGCCCTGTCCAGCCATGCAAAATCATAGCGTCCCTCTTCCGGTTCCAGTTGCGCCCAGGCAAACTCGGCAAAATGGGTAAATTCAAATCCCAATTCATGCATTTTCTTGAAGTCACGTTCCCACTGGCTCTCATCCCAGTGTTCGGGATAATAATAGACACCCGTCAAAGTCAGGTCTTTATCATCAAACCAGGGAGAAGTTTCAATTACAGTCTTTTGAGCTTGCTTCTGTTGAGTTCCGGTTGCCAGTCTCTCTGCTGCCTGTATTCCGGTAGAAACGGTTAATAGACCGGCACAGAAAGTAGCCAGAATTTTACTTTTTACCATATACTTCATAAATTCGATTGATTATTAGCGTTATAAAACGTTATTCATATATTTTCCATTCCCACAAACCGGCATCTCCCCTACGAATATGAAGACGGAGATAACGTGTCTCTCCTATCTCCTTAGCAATATGTGGAGAGCATACTTGTACTTTCCCTTGTTCGGCACACATCTGCCAATGTTTTCCGTCGATAGACTTCTCCAGTCGCCAGGTATGTCCTTCAGTAGGACGGGTAAAATAGAGCTGGCACTCCCCGACCTTACGGATTTCCTTTAAATCGACTGTAATAAACGGACTGCTATCCGTATCAGCCGCCATCCAACGGGTTCCATTCGATTCGTCAGCTACATGGGTAGCCTGATAAGTATGCGTGCGGGTATAGCTCTTCACCGAACCTTTTTCCGGCAACGGTTGATTGGGTTGCGTTTCGATATTGACCACGGAAGTACGGGGAGATTTCTCACTGGAAGCATAAAAATGCGACTGTAATGCCAGATTCGGCCGGGTCTCTTGGGAAGCAGCCAGATAACCTACACCACGCATATCGGGGATTAATGTCTTTATCGTTCCATCGTCATTAAATTCCATCCGGTTAGCATACACTTGACGGGTAGTTCCGCCATCTCCGTATTCCAGATAGAGAAAAATATATTCATCCGTTCCCTCGTCATAAAACACGTTGCCATGTCCCGGTCCCCACACTTGATTTTCAGGAGAAGAGAATAAAAAAATGTCGTTCCCCTCCGGCTTTACAAAACCCGTCAAAGGAGACTCGCGGCTCATCATATAAGCATTGACATAATTCTGATGACCACTCAACGTATAAATATAGTAATAGATACCTTTACGCTTAAACATCACCGGACCTTCGGAATATCCCTGGCGGGCTGTTGCCAGAGCTACCGGCTCACCATCCAGATGAAGCCTGTCCGCAGAAAGCCGTCCCGCATTCCGGCGACGCCAGAAGATATATCCTGAACCATCGTCATTAATAAAAGGTTCTCCGTCAATATCATCAACGACAGCCGGGCTATCTGTTCCTTCTTCTCCGGGAGGCAAAAGCCCCTGTCCCGCAGTAAAATGGAAAGGACCATCCGGGCGATCAGCTACAAGTACATAAGTTCCCATCTTGTCATCCGGTTTCACAAACGTAACGTATAAATAAAACTTGCCGTCCTGCTCAATCACTTTTCCAGGCGCCCAATACCGGAAATAGCCCTTTTTCTTTTCACCTTTATCATTCGTGTAGTCATATCCTTTCGACCAGTCGAACCCGCTGATATGGGAACCTTCGAAACTCCAGTTCACAAAATCTTTCGATTTCCATACGACAGGAGTTCCGGCACGTCCAAGTCCGTAATCCAGATCGGTAGTGCCATAAAGATAATAGGTATCACCAAATTTGGAGACAGACGGATCCGCCAGATTATCGGGAATAAGCGGATTATAGTTCCGGTCGGCAATCAGTGACTCCACAATGGAGGCATCCACTGCAAACGCCGTTCCATGACGAATCCCCCTCGGAAAAAAGACCTGATCGGACACATCTTCCCATGTTTCACCATAGTCCAAAGAACGAACAGCTCCATAACGATGGTCACGGTATTTATCAAAATAGACATAAAGCGTATCACCTACAAAAAGAGGAGCTGGACCTTCCGCCCAATATTTTCCTGTAATAGGTGCCGATACTTTGGTCGGGAATCCTTTTTCTATCTTCTTTGTACGCGTCACACGCAAATTCTTTTCCGGCGGATTGGAATTTTCATTCTTGACTACCATTATCAGGTCTTCCCGCTTCGGGTCTTTCACAATAGCGGCATCAATCACACTGAAATCTGGATTGAAGAACATCTTCGTCTTTGAGAAAGTACGAAAATCCTTCGTTGTTACATAATAAATACGATGATTCAGTCCCTTCTCACTTTCACTGGTAGCCACTTCTTTGTGACGGCCGGGAATCGTAGTTGCCCAAAAGATATAATAGGTTTGTGAAGGTTCATCATAAAACAGTTCGGGAGCCCAACAGTTATGTGCATCCGGCTCGTGCATCATCACAGGGATTGCTTGTTGCTCACTCCAATGAACCAAATCGCGTGAAGAGGCATATCCGATAATCCGGTCCGTCCAACTGGAAGTCCAGACCATGTGAAAAGTTCCGTCCGGCGACTGGCAAATGCTGGGGTCACGCATTAATTTATCTTTACCAACCGCAGGGGTAAGATAAGAACGTCCGCCATGTAAAGGCAGCCAGTTCAATCCATCATAACTATATGCTAAATGCAGTCCGTCTTTACTGTCATTGATAAAATAAGAAAAGAGGTAAGCTGTCTCACCGGCAAAGACTGTCATCACCGACCAAAGACTTAGAGCTATCCAGATTACTACTTTTTTCATGGTTCCTTATTAAGATTAAAAAGTTTACCTTGCAAAGATAAGGCATCTCCGCCCCTCCTCAAAGATAAAGAGCATGGACAATATTTCAAATCCATGTAGTTTTGTACACGAACGCTTTTAGATGTCCATTTTGATACAATATTCTATGTATCTGTACATCTTTCTATTTACTAAACCCTTAAAAAGCTCTACTTTAGCGGCAGATTTTAAAAAGAATGAAAAACATATCAACTCTATATATCATGAAACGACTTTTAGTAAGTATTGCTATCGTATTTATCTCCATACTGACCGTAGCGGGACAAAATCACTCTTTCAGCTTATCCGGCAAATGGAATTTCCGGATAGACCGGGAAGATACCGGCGTCAAGGAACAATGGTTCAAAAAATCCCTCGACGATTCTATCAACCTGCCCGGCTCCATGCCCGAAAAACTGAAAGGAGATGAAGTGACCGTCCGTACCCAATGGACCGGAAGCCTCTACGACAGTTCTTACTACTTCAACCCATATATGGAAAAATACAAGATAGAGGGACAAGTAAAGCTACCCTTCTTTCTGACTCCCGACAAACATTATGTAGGTGTGGCCTGGTATCAAAAGAAAGTGACAATTCCGGCTGACTGGAAAGGAGAAAGAATCACTCTTTTTCTGGAACGTCCGCACATCGAAACTACTGTATGGGTAAATCAGCAGGAGCTTGGTATGCAAAACAGTCTTTGTGTTCCCCATGTCTATGACCTGACTGCTGCAACCACCCCCGGAAAAACGTACCTGATTACCATCCGTATCGATAATAGAATCAAAGAAATCAACGTAGGTCCAGATTCTCACAGCATCACCGACCAGACACAAGGTAACTGGAACGGTATCGTCGGACGAATCGAATTACAAGCTACTCCTAAAGTCCATTTAGAAGATATTCAGGTATATCCCGATTTGAGCAATCAGAAAGCGCTGGTTCGCATGAATATACGGTCTGCTTCTTCCACCAAGGGAGAGATCACCCTTTCCGCTGCGAGCTTTAACACGGACATTCAGCACAAAGTGGCTCCCGTACATCAAAGTTTCAACATCCGTCCGGGAGATAATCCGGTGGAAATGGAACTTCCGATGGGAAAAGAGTTTCTGACGTGGGATGAATTCAGTCCGGCACTTTATAAACTGACGGCAAAATTAACCAACGGCAAGCAAACTGACACACAACAAGTACAGTTCGGTATGCGTGATTTCAAGATAGAAGGGAAATGGTTCTATGTAAATGGTCGCAAAACGATGCTTCGCGGTACGGTGGAAAACTGTGACTTCCCATTGACAGGCTATGCGCCGATGGATGTAGCTTCTTGGGAACGGGTGTTCCGCATTTGTCGTAACTATGGCCTGAATCACATGCGCTTCCACTCTTTCTGTCCGCCGGAAGCAGCTTTCATCGCTGCCGATCTGGTCGGTTTCTATCTGCAACCGGAAGGACCGAGCTGGCCGAACCACGGTCCGAGACTGGGTAACGGACAACCGATTGACAAATACCTGATGGACGAAACCATTGCACTGACCAAGGAATATGGGAATTACGCTTCTTACTGCATGCTGGCTTGCGGCAATGAACCTTCCGGTCGTTGGGTGGCATGGGTCAGCAAGTTCGTGGATTATTGGAAAGCAACCGATCCGCGTCGTGTATACACAGGAGCCTCCGTTGGAAACAGCTGGCAATGGCAACCTCACAATGAGTATCATGTGAAAGCCGGCGCACGCGGACTTAGTTGGGCAGGTGCGCAACCGGAAAGTGAATCGGATTATCGTGCAAGAATCGACACGGTGAAACAACCGTATGTATCACACGAAACAGGTCAATGGTGCGTATTCCCGAATTTCAATGAGATCCGTAAATATACCGGAGTCAACAAAGCGAAGAACTTTGAAATCTTCCGGGATATTCTGAACGATAACCACATGGGAAGCCAGAGTCACGACTTTATGATGGCTTCGGGCAAATTGCAGGCACTCTGCTACAAACATGAGATTGAAAAGACCTTGCGTACTCCGGACTATGCGGGATTCCAGTTGCTGGCTCTCAATGATTATTCCGGCCAGGGAACTGCATTAGTCGGTGTACTGGACGTGTTCTTTGAAGAAAAAGGATATATCAACGCAGAACAGTTCAGACGCTTTTGCAGTCCGACCGTACTTTTGGCACGTATTCCTAAATTTGTATATGCCAACAATGAAACATTCCATGCCGACATTGAAGTATCTCATTTCGGAGCTGCTCCCTTAGAAAGTGCAAAAACAGTATATACCATTAAGGATAAATTCGGAAAAGTATATGCTCATGGAACTGTCGGCACCCATCACATTCCCATCGGAAATCTTTATTCTCTGGGTAGTGTAGATATGACTCTGGAAGGAATCGATACACCGCAGAAACTAAATCTGGAAGTACGTATCGAAGGCTGTGATGCCGTAAACGACTGGGATTTCTGGGTATATCCGGCACAAGTGGAACTGGTACAAGGAACAGTATATACCACCGACACCTTGGACGCCAAGGCATTGGCTGTGTTACAAGACGGAGGAAATGTGCTGATTACGGCTGCCGGAAAGATACAATACGGCAAAGAAGTCAAACAATACTTCACTCCCGTATTCTGGAATACTTCCTGGTTCAAGATGCGTCCGCCGCACACAACCGGTATTTTCCTGAATGAATATCACCCTCTTTTCCGCGAATTCCCTACCGAATATCATAGTAACCTTCAATGGTGGGAACTGCTGAACAAAGCGCAGGTGATGCAATTCACCGACTTCCCGGCAACATTCCAACCAACGGTTCAAAGTATTGATACTTGGTTTATCAGCCGGAAAATCGGCATGTTGTTCGAAGCAAAGGTCTTGAACGGTAAATTGATGATGACCAGTATGGACATTACTTCCCAACCGGAAAAACGAATCGTTGCCCGCCAGATGCACAAAGCAATCCTGAATTATATGAATTCGGATGCTTTCCGTCCGGCAGACAAGATAGCTCCGGAGCTAATACAAGCATTATTCACCAAAGTGGCGGGAGATGTGAAATCTTATACCAAAGATTCTCCTGACGAGCTCAAACCGAAAATTAACTAAATGGGAATTATCAGGCACGAATTACACGGATTACGCTGTTGCTTTATAAAAGCGTAATTCTAAAAACCGTGAAATCCGTGTAATCCGTGCCTAAATTCCATAAACAATATACATTAAATATCATTTTACATGAAAACTACGATCATAGGCTTGCTACTCTTAGCTACGGCAAGTGTCAATGCACAGGAGAAAGCCCAAACATACCAGTTGGCAGATGCTCCCCGCTACAGTGAGGAGACGGGATATGGATATGATCTCGTCGCTACTCCCGAAAAAGGCAGCAAGGCACCCTTCTTCTTTTCTGTCCGCGTGCCGGACGGTAACTATCAAGTAACCGTTCGCCTGGGAAGCAAGAAACAGGCAGGGGTGACAACAGTAAGAGGCGAATCACGCCGACTGTTCATTGATAACCTCGCTACTAAAAAGGGACAATTCGTAGATGAAACATTTATCATCAACAAACGCAACCCCCGCATTTCCGAAAAAGAATCCGTACGTATCAAACCCCGCGAAAAAGCCAAACTGAACTGGGACGATAAACTGACGCTGGAATTTAACGGCGATGCACCCGTATGCCAGAGTATCAGCATCGAGCCTGCCGATCCGTCGGTGATTACCGTTTTTCTATGCGGTAACAGTACCGTAGTCGACCAGGACAACGAGCCATGGGCAAGCTGGGGACAAATGATACCTCATTTTTTCGGTACGGACGTTTGTATCGCCAATTATGCGGAATCGGGCGAATCAGCCAATACGTTTATTGCCGCAGGACGTTTGAAAAAAGCATTGAGCCAGATAAAGAAAGGAGATTATCTTTTCATGGAATTCGGGCATAACGACCAAAAGCAAAAAGGACCGGGCAAAGGAGCTTATTACTCTTTTATGACCAGCCTGAAAACATTTATTGATGAAGCTCGTGCACGGGGAGCATACCCCGTACTGGTCACTCCCACCCAACGCCGGAGTTTCGACGCAACCGGACATATCCGTGACACACACGAAGATTATCCGGAAGCCATGCGCTGGCTGGCAGCTAAAGAAAATGTTCCGTTGATCGACCTCAACGAGATGACCCGTACGCTTTATGAAGCTTTGGGAACAGAAACGTCGAAACGTGCTTTCGTACACTATCCGGCAGGCACTTATCCGGGACAGACCAAAGCTTTTGAGGATAACACCCACTTCAATCCATACGGAGCCTATCAAATAGCCCAATGTGTGATTGAAGGAATGAAGAAAGCCGTACCGGAACTGGCTAAACACCTGAAAATAGACCCGTCCTATAATCCGGCACAGCCGGACGATGTAAATGGTTTCCACTGGAACGAATCACCATTCACGGAAATTGAAAAACCGGACGGAAATTAAGAGATAAGTAGTAGGTATTAAGTATTAAGAATCAGGCATTAGATAAATATGAAAACCAAAAGCATCTTTCCCCTGTTCCTATTGGCAGGCACACTTTTGACAGCAGCTTGCGCCACCCCAACGGCTAAACAGGCAGGAAACAACAGCTTCGAATGGGGGCAAGTACCGCAACAACCGGATTTGTCATGGGCCGATAGTGTAGGCAGCCGGCAAATGCCCGGAAACCATGTAATTTTATCCGCTAATTCTTTTGGCGCAGTAGCAGACAGCACGGTGCTTAGCACGGAAGCTATCCAGAAAGCAATTGACAGTTGTGCCGTCATCGGTGGAGGAACGGTAGTTTTTCAGCCGGGATATTATCAGACTGGCGCACTGTTCATAAAAAGCGGTGTCAACCTGCAACTGGACAAAGGGGTGACTTTACTGGCCAGCCCTTACATTCATCATTATCCCGAATTCCGCTCACGGATTGCAGGAATCGAGATGACATGGCCCGCGGCAGTTATCAACATTGTCAATGAAAAGAACGCTTCCGTCAGCGGAGAAGGAACGCTGGACTGCCGGGGAAAAGTATTTTGGGATAAATATTGGGAAATGCGGAAAGAATACGAAGCAAAAGGATTGCGCTGGATTGTGGATTATGACTGCAAACGGGTACGGGGCATCCTCATAGAACGTAGCTCGGACATTACATTGAAAGGATTTACCCTGATGCGTACCGGTTTTTGGGGATGTCAGATTCTTTACTCCGATTATTGCACGATAGACGGATTGACCATCAACAACAATATAGGTGGACACGGTCCGAGCACGGACGGTATCGACATTGATTCTTCCTGCAATATCTTGGTCGAAAACTGCGATGTAGACTGTAACGATGATAATATCTGTATCAAATCGGGACGGGATGCAGACGGACTGCGGGTGAACCTTCCTACGGAAAATGTGGTCATACGCAATTGCATCGCCCGCAAAGGTGCCGGACTTATCACCTGCGGAAGCGAAACTTCCGGTAGCATACGGAATGTATTGGGATATAATCTGGAAGCAATCGGCACCTCCGCCGTGCTGCGGTTGAAAAGCGCCATGAACCGTGGAGGGACAATCGAAAACATTTATATGACCGAAGTAAAAGCGGAAAACGTCCGTCACGTGCTGGCGGCAGACTTGAACTGGAACCCCAGTTACAGTTACAGCACTTTACCCAAAGAGTATGAAGGGAAAGAAATCCCGGAACACTGGAGAATCATGCTGACTCCGGTAACGCCTCCCGAAAAAGGTTATCCGCGTTTCCGCAATGTCTACGTATCAAAGGTAAAAGCGGAAAATGTGGACGAATTTATCTCCGCTTCGGGATGGAATGACTCGTTACGTCTGGAAAATTTCTATCTTTATGCCATCGAAGCGCAGACCGACAAACCGGGCAAAATCTGCTATACGAAGAATTTCAACTTGTCTGAAATTACATTAAAGACAGAAGAAAAGAATGTCATTGAACTAAAAGAGAACGAACAAAGTAATATCAACTTCAACTATGTTAAGACATCTCCTGACCATCGTACTGCTGGGAATCTTGCTCATTGATGCGCAAGCACAAGCACTGACGCCACCTGCCGGCACTTTCCGGTTGGGCATATCAAAAGGAAATGAAAGCCACTGGCTAAAACCTAAAGAAAAGATACAGGGAGTATCCTTCCAATGGAAAGCACTGCCCGATAGTCGTGGATTTATTCTGGAAGTAGAAGTCGCCTCTGCTCCGGAAGCCGATGCCCTATTTTGGAGTTTCGGCGATTGCCAACCGGATTCGGACATCAATGTATTCAGCGTGGAGGGACAAGCCTTCACTTGCTACTACGGAGAAAGTATGCAATTACGGACGCTGCAGGCTGTCACTCCTACCGATGATATTCGCTTGAGTGACGGACATAAGGATGCAACTCCCCTGATGCTTTACGAATCAGGCAAACGAACCGACCGCCCTGTACTGGCCGGACGTTGCAGTCTCTCCCCGGCTTCTTCGCGAAACGAAGGAAGCAAGCCTTTCCGGCTTTACTTCTGTTTCTACGAACAGAATGAAAAAGCGGATTACAACTACTATATGTTACCGGATATTTTTGCCAAAATCGACAAAAAATGAAAAGGATCTATTTATTATTCAGTCTGTTAATAGGTTGCATCTATCTACATGCAGCCATTTATAATGTAATGGACTTCGGAGCCAAAGCGGATGGGAAAACGATTGATTCGCCTGCCATCAATCGTGCAATTGAAGCGGCCGCACAGGCCGGAGGAGGCACAGTATATCTACCTGCGGGAGAATATGCGTGTTATTCCATCCGGTTAAAAAGCAACATTCATATCTATTTGGAACAGGGCACCCGTATCATTGCCGCCTTTCCCGGAAAAGAGGAAGGATATGATACCGCCGAACCGAATGAACATAATAAGTATCAGGATTTCGGTCACAGCCATTGGAAAAACTCTTTAATTTGGGGAATCGGACTGGAGAATATTACGATCAGTGGTCCCGGCTTAATCTATGGCAAAGGCTTGACCCGTGAAGAGAGTCGCCTACCGGGGGTAGGCAATAAGGCTATCAGCCTGAAAGATTGCAGAAATGTGACCCTGAAAGATTTATCCATGCTGCATTGCGGGCATTTCGCCCTGTTGGCTACCGGAGTGGATCATCTGACGATTATGAATCTGAAAGTAGACACCAACCGGGATGGCTTTGATATTGATTGCTGCCGGAACGTACGTATCAGCCAATGCACGGTGAACTCCCCCTGGGATGATGCCATTGTATTGAAAGCCTCTTATGGATTAGGACGCTTCCAAGATACGGAAAATGTGACGATCAGTGATTGTTATGTCAGCGGCTTTGACAAAGGCAGTGTAATGGACGGCACTTGGCAGTTGGACGAACCGCAGGCTCCCGATCATGGTTTCCGTACGGGACGCATCAAACTCGGCACAGAAAGTAGTGGAGGTTTCCGCAATATTGCGATTACGAACTGTATCTTTGAACATTGCCGTGGATTGGCATTGGAAACGGTAGACGGAGGACATCTGGAAGATATTGTAATCAGTAATATTACAATGAGAAATATAGTCAACGCGCCTATTTTCCTTCGGTTGGGCGCACGTATGCGCAGTCCTGAAGGTACTCCTGTAGGTACCATGAAACGTATTCTTATCAGCGATATCAATGTATGGAATGCCGACAGCCGGTATGCTTCTATCATCAACGGAGTGCCGGGTGCATGTATTGAGGACGTAACTTTTCGGAATATTCACCTCTATTATAAAGGAGGATATAGCGAAGAGGATGGCAAACGTATTCCGCCCGAACAGGAGAAAGTATACCCCGAACCCTGGATGTTCGGCACTATTCCCGCCAAAGGGTTTTATATCCGCCACGCACGGAACATTACCTTCGACGGCATCCGCTTCCACTTTGAACAGCCGGACGGACGACCGCTTTTTGTAACTGATGACGCAGAAAATATAGAATACTATAACACACCGAAAGAAT
Source organism: Bacteroides sp. LFL-34 (assembly GCF_027257075.1). NCBI lineage: Bacteria > Pseudomonadati > Bacteroidota > Bacteroidia > Bacteroidales > Bacteroidaceae > Bacteroides > Bacteroides sp. LFL-34. The sequence continues at coordinate 92,749 of NZ_JAPQKZ010000027.1, forward strand.
GATGAATAAAAGAGAATTGATAGTTCTTTGCCTGCTCGCCGCAGGTGGAGTAATGCAAGCACAACAATGGCCGGACACTCCGGTGGAAGCACGTCCCGGCGCCAGATGGTGGTGGCTGGGAAGTGCCGTAGACGAAAAGAATCTGACGTATAATCTGGAAGAATACGCACGTACCGGAATGGGAGCAGTAGAAATTACTCCTATCTATGGGGTGCAAGGCAATGACGCGAATGAAATTCAGTTCCTTTCTCCCCGCTGGATGGAAATGCTTAAGCATACACAAACGGAAGGAAAACGTACGGGTATTGAGATTGATATGAATACCGGAACCGGATGGCCTTTTGGCGGACCTGAAGTTAGTATAGAAGATGCGGCTACCAAGGCTATCTTCCAGACATACGAAATAGAGGGCGGCAAAGAGATTGAACAGGATATTAATGTGACCGATCCCAAGCAACAACCATTTTCTGTACTAAGCCGGGTGATGGCATATGATGAGAAAGGCAAATGTATCAACCTGACTGCTCACGTCAAAAAAGACAAACTGCAATGGAAAGCGCCTGCCGGCAAATGGAAAGTGATCGCTCTTTACATCGGAAAAACAAGGCAGAAAGTGAAACGGGCAGCTCCGGGAGGAGAAGGCTATGTGATGAATCATCTCTCAAAAAAGGCGGTAAAAAATTATCTTTCCCGCTTTGACCGTGCTTTCAAAAGTAGCAAGACAAGTTATCCACATACTTTCTTCAACGATTCATACGAAGTTTATCAAGCTGACTGGACGGATGATTTCCTGGAACAGTTCGCTCGTAGACGGGGGTATAAACTGGAAGAACATTTCCCCGAATTCCTGGATAAAAACCGTCCGGAAGTTAGCAGACGTATCGTGTCGGATTACCGGGAAACCATTTCCGACCTCTTATTGGAGAACTTCAGTCATCAATGGACAGACTGGGCACACAAAAACGGTAGTATCACCCGTAATCAGGCACATGGTTCGCCCGGTAATCTGATTGATATCTATGCTTCCGTGGATATTCCGGAATGTGAAGGTTTCGGACTGTCGCAGTTCCACATCGAAGGATTGCGTCAGGACTCATTGACCAAAAAGAATGATTCGGACCTGTCTATGCTGAAATATGCCTCCTCGGCAGCTCATATTGCAGGAAAAACGTATACTTCTTCCGAGACATTTACATGGCTGACGGAGCATTTCCGTACTTCCCTGTCGCAATGTAAACCGGATATGGATTTGATGTTTGTTTCCGGAGTCAATCACATGTTTTTCCACGGCACTCCGTATTCTCCGAAAGAAGCCGAATGGCCCGGATGGTTGTTCTACGCTTCTATCAATATGAGTCCGACAAACAGTATTTGGCGTGATGCCCCTTCGTTCTTCAACTATATCACCCGTTGCCAGAGCTTTCTGCAAATGGGACGGCCGGATAATGATTTCCTGATTTATCTTCCGGTATATGATATGTGGAATGAGCAACCGGGACGATTGTTATTATTCACGATACACCACATGGATAAACTGGCTCCTAAGTTTATCGACGCTATCCATCGCATCAACAACAGCGGGTATGACGGGGATTATATTTCCGATAACTTTATTCGCAGTACACGTTTCAAAGACGGACAGTTGGTTACTTCAGGCGGAACGGGCTACAAAGCATTGGTAGTGCCTGCTGCACACCTAATGCCGAGTGATGTATTGGCACATCTTTATGAACTGGCCAAACAGGGAGCTACTATCGTATTCCTCGAAAATTATCCGACAGATGTACCGGGATACGGTCAGTTGGAACAAAAACGCCAAAGTTACCAGCGTACGCTCCGGCAACTTCCGGCTGTTTCTTTCTCGGAAACAACCGTTACTCCAATCGGAAAGGGGAAGATTATCACAGGAACGGATTATGCACGCACATTGGCCAGCTGCAATATTTCTCCCGAAGAAATGAAAACCAAATTCGGACTACAAGCGATCCGAAGAGTGAATGATACGGGACACCACTATTTCATCTCTTCCTTGCAAAATAAAGGAGTGGACGGTTGGATCACATTGGGAACGAATGCAGCCGCAGCCGCTCTCTTCAATCCCATGACCGGAGAATGTGGTGAAGCTAAGGTAAGACAGGCAAACGGAAAAACACAAGTCTATCTGCAATTAAAATCCGGTGAATCGTTCATTCTGCAAACATATCAACAACCTTTGCAGGCATCCAAACCGTGGAAGTATGTCAAAGAGCAACCTTTCAGTCTTCGTCTGGATCATGGTTGGAAGTTACACTTCGCCGAAAGCAAACCGGAAATTCAAGGAACATTTGATATAGATCGCCCCTGTTCATGGACCCATATCGATCATCCGGCAGCCCAAACGAACATGGGAACCGGTGTTTATTCCTTAGACATCGAATTGCCGACTTTGCAGGCCGACGACTGGATTCTTGATTTGGGAGATGTACGCGAAAGTGCCCGTGTCCGCATCAACGGACAGGAAGCGGGATGCGCATGGGCAGTGCCTTATCAACTAAAGGTGGGCCAGTTCTTAAAACCCGGAAAAAACCACATCGAGATAGAAGTCACGAATCTCCCTGCGAATCGAATTACAGAATTAGACAGGCAGGGAGTGCAGTGGCGCAAATTCAAAGAAATCAATATTGTTGATTTGAACTATCGTCCGGCCAATTATGGACATTGGAGTCCATTACCCTCCGGCTTGAATAGTGAGGTACGGCTGATTCCGGTAAATGTGATGCCATAGTTGAGGCATTGTCATATCATCATACTGCAACAAACTAGTTTTTCAATCTTGTACTTAAGACTTTTCAGTGCAAAGATTAAGGGTTTTCAGTGCAGAGATTAGTTTTTTTATGCAGCCGGTAAGTCGTCCCGTTACAATGGGACAATAGGCACATTGCAAAGTGGGAGGTGTGTCGTAATGCACGATGCACCTCTTTTTTTGTTCATCACTATACAAATCTGTTCACTTTCTTTAAGCTGCGATCTTTTGAAGATTTCTTTGATTTATGTGTTCCCAGCATCT
>NZ_JAPQKZ010000028.1:0-94435 GCF_027257075.1 Bacteroides sp. LFL-34
ATTGGAATATAGCAACTTGTTGCCAAATGCATGAGGAAAAAGCAGCATAGCCAAAAGAAAATATAGCAGAACTGTAAAATATAAAAGAGGTTGTGCCAACGTTTTGACACAACCTCATTTTGTTTATAATTCAGCTTAAAATCTCTCGTCTGATCCTAGAACTGTTCTACAATAGTTTATAATAAACTCGAATACCGTTTTACTAAAACTATCAAAAAGTTTATTATAAACAGAATCCGGGTTTATTAAAAGCCACGTTACCTTTTGTCAAAAATAGAGTAAACAAGATTTCTAAGATTCACCATAAAAGATCTACTACAACCCAACAAGTAATATAAATACACAATTATTCATTTACGTCTTTTTTTACACGATCGTTTTCCTCCCTCACATTCCATCTTTCTTTTTTCCCAATTCGTTAATTAAATCAAAAACTTCAATTACGATTTGCCGTATCTACCATATTTTTACATACATTTGCGTCTGACACAGATGTCAAACACGAGGTCTAATTTAAGATATTTGGTATATGAATGTATATAAAGTGGGTTTAGATATAGGCTCTACTACCACTAAGATGGTAGTATTGGATAAAGATGGAACTACAGTCTTGTTTTCCGGATACAAAAGGCATCAGGCAAAAATACAAGAATGTTTACTCGGATTTCTTTATCAAATAAAGGAACAGTTGGGTGATATTCCTTTATCTTTCCACATTACGGGCTCTGTTGGAATGGGAATTTCAGAGAAATGCTCTCTGCCGTTTGTGCAAGAGGTTGTAGCTGCAACAAACTATGTGTGCCGGGAGCATCCGCACACAGCCACTATGATCGATATTGGAGGAGAAGATGCGAAAGTTGTTTTCTTTCAGGACGGACAGGCTACAGACCTGCGCATGAATGGAAATTGCGCCGGCGGAACCGGGGCTTTCATTGACCAGATGGCTATTCTGCTTGGAGTCTCCATCGACGAATTGAATGAACTAGCACTTCGTTCCAATCAGGTATACTCTATCGCTTCACGCTGCGGAGTATTCTGCAAAACGGACATACAGAATCTGATAGCCAAAAATATATCTAAAGAAAATATAGCAGCTTCCATTTTCCATGCAGTAGCCGTACAGACCACTGTCACACTTGCACGCGGTTGCAATATCGTAGCTCCGGTATTACTCTGCGGTGGCCCATTGACTTTTATTCCGGCCCTTCGAAAAGCATTTGCCAACTATCTGAATCTGTCACAAGATACAGATTTCATATTACCGGAAAAAGGAAATCTGATCCCTGCCTGGGGAGCAGCATTGGCAGAGAACAATGAAGAAAGTATTCATCTCTCCAACCTGATACAGGTAATAGAAAACAAACTAAGTGTTACCTCACCTTTCCAGAGTGATCTTTCTCCTATATTCGACAGTGAGGAAGAATATCGGTCATGGAAAAAAGAAAAAGACCAGTATAAAATTCAATATGCCAGTCTGCGTCCCGGATTACAGGAAGCAACTATCGGCATAGACTCCGGCTCTACTACCACCAAAATCGTAGTACTCGACAACAATCATCGTATCCTTTACTCCTATTATCACGACAACAACGGAAACCCTATAAAAACAGTAGAGAACGGCTTGCAGAAACTATATGAAGAATGCCGGAGACGAGGAACTACCCTGCGCATAAAAGGAGGATGTTCTACCGGTTACGGAGAAGATCTGATAAAAGCGGCTTTCCACATGGATGCGGGAATCATTGAAACCATCGCTCATTATGCTGCTGCCAAACATATCAGCAAAGAAGTTTCTTTTATCCTGGATATTGGAGGGCAGGATATGAAAGCCATCTTTGTGAACGACGGAGTAATCAACAGAATCGAAATCAATGAAGCCTGTTCCTCCGGTTGCGGTTCTTTTATCAGCACATTTGCGCAATCGCTGGATTACAGTGTGGAGGACTTTGCCAAAGCAGCTTGTTTTTCGCAAGCACCATGTGATCTGGGTACACGTTGCACAGTCTTCATGAACTCCAAAGTAAAACAGGTACTTCGGGAAGGAGCGTCCGTAGCGGATATAGCTGCCGGATTATCTTATTCCGTTGTTAAAAACTGCCTGTATAAGGTTCTGCAATTAAAAGACACGGAGATACTTGGCGACCATATTGTCGTGCAGGGAGGAACCATGCGTAATGATTCCATCGTACGAAGTCTGGAAAAGCTGACCGGGAAACAAACCTTCCGCAGTAACTGTCCTGAATTGATGGGTGCTCTTGGTTGTGCCCTATATGCCAAACAAATCGAAAATGCCCGGGTGACGGAGCTGAACGAGATGCTCCAATGGGCGCAATATACTTCCAAGCAACTTCAATGCCGGGGGTGCGAGAACCAGTGCGCCATTATGCGATATACGTTCAACAATGACAACCATTACTTCTCCGGCAACCGATGTGAAAAGGTATTTTCCAATAAAGGAAGCCATGCGGACAAAGGCATCAATACGTATGATAAAAAGCTGGAATTATTATTCGACCGGAGCGCAGACATTCCACAACCCCTATTTACCATAGGCATTCCACGTATTCTGAATATGTATGAGGAATACCCTTTCTGGCATACCTTATTTACTGCTTGCGGCATTCAGGTACAGTTGTCGGCCCCCTCTACATTCAGCAAATACGAGACTGCTGCCGGCATGGTGATGTCTGATAACATCTGCTTCCCTGCCAAACTTGTGCACAGTCATATCCGTAACCTGACACTGCAAAACGTCAACCGGATATTTATGCCGTTCGTTGTTTTCGAGAAAAAGGATAAGCAACAGCAAAACAGCTATAATTGCCCCATCGTTTCCGGTTATTCGGAAGTCATCAAAAGTGTACAGGAAGAGAATATACCGATAGATGCTCCGACTATCACCTTCAAAGATGAAGCATTGCTGTATAAACAATGCTATGAATATCTGAAATCTTTGGGTATCAGGGATGAGGTATGCAAAAATGCCTTCTCACGCGCATTACAGGAACAATATGCTTTCGAAGAAAAAATTGCTGCCTATAATCAGGAAGTTCTGAACGAGGGACGGGAAAAACACAAACTGATTATCTTACTCGCCGGACGCCCTTACCATAGCGATCCACTGATACAGCACAAGGTTTCGGACATGATTGCTGCGATGGGAGTTTATGTGATAACTGATGATATTGTCCGCCAGCAGGAGATTTCATTGGAAAAGACTCATTACCTCTCTCAATGGGCATTTACCAACCGTATTCTGAAAGCAACCAAGTGGGCGGCAATGCAAGAGGGTGACATACAATATATGCAGATGACTTCTTTTGGCTGCGGTCCGGATGCTTTCCTTATAGATGAAGTACGTAACTTGCTGAAACGATACGGCAAGAATCTTACTTTGCTCAAGATAGACGATGTTAATAATATCGGCTCCATCAAATTACGAGTCCGCTCGTTGGTGGAAAGCTTGAATTTCAGTTTGAAACATTCTCAAGCGAAAGATCCCGAGCCATTTGTTTCAACTGCTCCTTTCACCAAGAAAGACAAAAAGAAGAAAATCCTCGCTCCATTCTTTACGCCTTTCATTTCACCACTCATTCCATCCATCATGAAAGTGGCCGGATATGAAATGGAAACGTTACCGTTGAGCGACACCGCATCTTGCGACTGGGGATTGAAATACTCCAATAATGAGGTATGTTATCCGGCAACATTGATTGTCGGCGACATAGTAAAAGCCTTTAAAAGCGGACGTTATGATCCTGCCAATACGTGCGTTGCCATCACACAAACCGGTGGACAATGTCGTGCCAGCAACTATATTTCACTGATAAAAAAGGCATTGATTGAGAATGGATACACCAATACACCGGTGGTATCACTTGCTTTCGGCAGTGGTATTGAAAATGAGCAATCCGGTTTTAAAGTAAACTGGCTCAAGGTTTTGCCAATCATACTTGCGTCTGTGTTATACAGTGATTGTATCGCTAAATTCTATTATGCAGCCGTCGTTCGTGAGAAAGAACGGGGACAGGCCGCCCGTCTGCGCGATCTTTATCTGGATACAGCACAGCCCATCATCCAGAAAAATAAACCGGAGGACTTGTTGAGTTACTTATATCTCGCTGCCAGAGACTTCAACAAAATCTGTGAACAGAGATCCTGTCACAAAGTAGGTATTGTTGGAGAAATATTCCTGAAGTTCAACCCTTTTGCTCAAAAGGACGTCACCTCATGGCTCATCAACCAGAAGATCGAAGTGATTCCGCCACTGATAAGTGATTTCTTCATGCAGGGATTTGTCAACCTGAAAGTGAGACAGAACCAACACTTGCAGCGAAAACTCACTCCCGACTTTGTTATCGACTGGTTATACAAGAAAGTCCAGAAGCAGATTAATAAAGTGAATGAAATCGGCAAAAATTTCAATTACTTCACGCCGTTCGAATCAATCTTTGAAAAGGCAGAAAAAGCTAAACAAGTCATCTCCCCGGGCACCCAGTTTGGAGAGGGTTGGCTGATATCCGGTGAAATACTATCCTTTGCTTCCCAAGGAGTCAATCATGTCATTAGCTTGCAACCTTTCGGATGCATTGCCAATCACATTGTAGAAAAAGGAATAGAAAAACGTATAAAATCGCTGTGCCCTCAAATGAATATACTATCTTTAGACTTTGACAGTAGCGTCAGCGATGTGAACATAACAAACAGATTATTACTTTTTATTGACAACATAAACAACTAAAATTATGGCTACAACGGAACATAGCGATTTAGAGCAGCAAATAATAAAAACTGCCCAACAACTTTTTATAGAAAAAGGATTTGTGGAGACCAGCATGAGTGATATTGCTGCAACGGTAGGAATCAACCGGCCCACTTTACATTATTATTTCAGAACCAAAGATAAGATGTTCAAAGCCGTGTTCGGCTCGATAGTCATGTCTTTAATGCCGAAAATACAGGATATAGTAAAACAGGATATCCCATTTATGGAGCGACTAAGCATGATTCTGGATGAGTATATTGAGCTTTTCACAAGTAATCCCTGTCTTCCCAGATTCATTTGCGGAGAAATACAGCGTGATGTAAACCACTTGCTTGCCACTGCAAAAGAACTTCAGTTCGGAGATGCTTTATCCCAAGTGAAAGACAGTATACTGACAGCAATGGAAGACGGTAAACTTAAAAAGGTTCCGATACATATTGTATTTCTGACTGTCTACAGCCTATTGAGCTATCCATTTCTTGCCAAGAACCTGATAGTATCTTTATTCTTGGAAGATGAAGCCGCTTTTGCTGACTTCCTGCAAGAATGGAAACAAAACATCATCAACCAATTGCAGAACTTATTGTGTTATGAGGAATAGTATAGATACTATATAAGGAGGTGTGTCATAATGAATAATAAAACGCAGATTAACGCAAATTATCGCAGATTATTCCAATTATATTGATATATTAATCAACGACTTATAAAATTATTTCTGCGATAATTTGCGTTAATCTGCGTTTTGACACACTCCGTTATTACCATTCCAATCACCCCATCTTGCACCTTATTCGACCACAAAATCTTCCGATTTAAAATTACTATAGAAACGTCCTGAAATAGCAGTAAACTTCAATACACAGTAATCGGGATCCGTCACTCCCTCCGGATAATACATGGTATCTCCCTCCTGCCAGATCATCTCTTTACTGGCACTATCCGTCAAGACATCCATCGTACCGCGTAGCATGACACCTCTAAAGAATCTCGTATCACAGAAGTAGATACACGCATGGTTGTTCTCACGGTATTGCGCCACACGCATGGACGAAGTATTTGTTGTCAGATAAATAGTTTTTATCCCCTTTCTTTTTCTGGGTTGCAGCATTGCTTTGATGGTAGGAAATCCTTCACCGTCTATCGAACCGATAAAAGCTGTTTTCAGCTTATCAATCATGTTGCCTACTGTTTTTTCCGCGTCTCTCATCATTTTACTTTTTATTATTGGTTTATTATCTGATGCGAAAGTAGAGAAATGCCAGGAAAGCAATGCAATAAAAAGAAAGGTAGAAATAGCACTTTTTACGGTTTGTGTACTTTACGATACAATAACGGAGTTTCTCCCGTATGCTGCCGGAAGCTACGGATAAAATAAGAAACCGTTGAAAAACAGAGTTCAAATGCAATATCAGCTATAGGAAAGTCCGTATAAACAAGCAGCCTCTTAGCCTCTTCCATCACCTTGCTCTGAATATATTGTTTTGCGCTGATTCCCATGGTCGAGGTTATCATCTCATTCAGATAATTAGGAGTAATGCAGAGCTTATCCGCATAATATTGAACCGAATGTTGCTCTTTTGCATGTGTAGCAACCAAATTCATGAATTTACTTACATGATTATTGGAAACTTCCCTACTTCTGCCCTCCTCTATCGAAGTCATTTTAAGGTAAGCACGGTCCAGCAACATCAGGACTTCATAAAGCAATGCTCTCAAAACGTGTACATCGCCCTGTTGATACGAATCAATCTCCATCTTTATATCATGCAAGGTTTCAAGTATGCGTGTATAAAGCTCATCAGACAAATGTAGTAGCGATGAAGAACTTTCTATCTGAAAAAACGAAAGATGCTGTACAAACAAAGAATCTTTAAAGAGGAAAGACAAAAATTCTTCTTCGAAAATCAGAGCATACCCATTGGTGATATGATGAGTATCCCAGTTCCGGATTTCCCCCGGTTTAGAGAAAAGAACGTCACGAGGAATTGCTTCATAGGTTTGGTTATCGACTGAAAAAGCTCCCTTACCTTCTGTTATAAAAGTAATATCATAATAATTTAGAGTGTGGACAGCACTTTTAGCCAGGAACTTCTTCACATACTTCAGTTCTACTACATCGACCAAAAGTTCACTCCCATACTTATGCTTATAAAAAGTATATCGAGGTATTGAGTTTTTCATTCAGAATACAAAAATAGTATTCCTTACCAAATAATCCAAAGACTTTTCAAATTCGATTCGATTGAATAAGCCATGAACCATCTGATAAGGAATACATAGAAAAATATGTCTAGGTTATATTTCCTATTTAGAACTTCCGGCCAGATATCCCAAACTGGTCACATCTGCCCCCAAGTAATGATTAATGTGCTTCAATGGCACCCTGTACAGAATATCCGGAATTTCCGCCAATAAAGAGAGGTACCTTTCCCTTACTGTCAGCTTGCGGGCATTCATATCCTCTTCCTCTTTAAAGTAAAACTGATACTCCATCAGTTGACGGACCAGATTCGCAAATGAAATTGAAGATGCACACAACTCTTCAATCTCCTCTTCACTGATGTAATAAGCAGCACATTTCGTCAGTGTCTTGATAGAATACTGACTTGAATTATAGCATAACACAGCATCACCCGCAGAGAAAAACCGATTGGTTCTCTCTTCTCCTTCATGAGTGGTATATGTATGCAAAATACCGGAAACAATAATGTACAAGCTCTGTTCTGGCAATGTGGCAGAAGCAATCGTTTCTCCTTTATCCAGATACACCATTTCCATTCGAGCCAACAGCTCTTTCACTTCTCTTTCATCCACCTGATACTCAAAACAGAGTTTCTTCAAATAAGCTTCCATACAAAATAGATTTTAGTTAATATATGTCACTTAAAAACACCTAATTCGACATAGCAGGCATCATTGTGCCTCTCAAATATAATTTCCTTTGGGTATATCGTAAATACCAGATACAGATCAATAATGAAACGACCGTTGAAATGGGTGGAGCAAATCCCATGATAAACAGCGACGAGCTATCTATCTGGCTGAACCAGTATGACAACGGTATACGGAACAGGAAAGTGGCTATCAGACTGTGAATCATCGGGAATAACGAGTTTCCTTGTCCGCTGAAATAAGAATTAATGCAGAACACGAAACTAACCACGATGCAGTCGATGCTATACCCTCGCAAATAATCTGCCGCCATTGCCACCACAGCAGCATCTTTCGTAAAGAAAGCAGTAAGAGTCTCCGGCAGGAATTGCGAATACACGCAAACCGACACACCGAAAACAAGAGCAATCCCAATCCCCGAAGCCAGACATTTATTCATTCTCTTGATAAGTCCCGCTCCATAGTTCTGTGCAGTCATGGTTGCCACAGCCGATGATATAGCCATCGGAGGCAGCATAGCAAACACGATGATTTTCTCAACAACACCCAGGGAAGCAGATGCAATGACTCCCATCTGATTGACAATGACAGTGATAATCAGAAAAGAAACATTGATTAAAGCATCCTGCAAAGCAATAGGTGCTCCCAACACCAAGATCTTTTTAGACAGATTCCGGTTCAATCGAATATCTTTCCGTGAAAAGTCAAAATGGAATCCGTGCCGGTATAAGAACCAGAGCGCTATTCCAAAGCTGACTCCTTGTGCAGTTACAGTAGCGATAGCCGCTCCCGTAGCCCCCCAATGGAAATAACCGACCAATATAAAATCGAGCACTATATTTATCACACATGCCAGCCCAACAAAATAAAGTGGTGTTTTAGAATCACCCAATCCACGCAAAATACCACATACAACATTATATCCTACTATAAACAGAATACCCAGAGAGCATACCAAAATATAGTTTTTCGTATCTACCATCGCTTCGACAGGAGTATGCATCAGTTCTGCTATCCGACTATGAAAAAGCACCATGACCAAAGTTAGCACTACGCCGGTTATTGAAAACAACCATACGGAAGACCCGATAGTAAAAGCTACTTTTCGATTGTCTTTAGCTCCGGTAGCAATAGCAATCAGCACTGTTGTCCCGGTAGTAATACCCAGAATAATACCTGTAATTGTCTGCATCACCTGACTACCAATAGCTACGGCTGCCACACTTGCCGAATCATCATATTGTCCGACAACGAAAAGGTCAGCTCCGCCATAAAGTGCCTGGAGCACATTGGCAATCAGAAAAGGTACTGCAAACTGCAACAATACCTTCGGTACGCTTCCTTGTGTCAAATCTAACTCTTTCATAGTTTCTTCGATACTTTTCCTCTTTATCTTATTTTGTTACAACAAAAAAAAGTGCCGGACAAGCGAATGATTTGCACCATTCATCTTATCCAGCACTATAATTATTATTATAGCACCCTCCGATGAGGATTTTTATGCCTGTCCCTATTTCAGGGCTGCAAATATGGGCTTTGTTTTCATAATTACCAAATTTTAACCGGTTTTTATTTTCTTATGAAGATGTAACTAGCTATATATCAACTATTATCAGACGAGGTTTGGTCTATAGGATCTCCGTTAGAAAAACGAAAGAAAGCTGCCAACCGATCCGGATTCAGCGTATAACGTGCGCATTCTTTTAATAAGGGTTCCGCATTCATTACGGCACAAGAATGAGAAACCACGGACATCATCGGCCAGTCCTTTAACGAATTTCCTACAACTAAAGTGTGTTCAGAAGCTAAACCCAAAGCCTTACATAACTGAAGCATCCCCTCTTTTTTACTCGCTTCAGGATGAATGACTGTTATCAGCGGAGCTTTATGAAAGACCTGGCAGGGATTTTCTTTCAACCGGGTAAGAATAGATTCTCTCTGTTCTTTATCACGTACCAATATACTATACTTGTAAACCACTCCTTCATAACTATGAATAGTAACTTTTGACGATTCTCCATATACCTCCGGATATACTTTCACCGGCAAACACTTAATCTGCCGCGAATAAGATAATAAACCTCCATCTGCAAACACTCCTCCCCTGAATAAATCAAAAAGAGCCTTTCCCAGCTTTTTCTTCGCCTGCTCCATCGACAGAGAAGTGGCAAGATATAAGGAAACGGACTGTGCCATATATCGCAAAGCGTTAGCATAACTTTCTGGAACTTTTCCCTGTGAATCAGTCAGTGTTCCATCCACATCGAAGAAAACAGTCGTAATAAGTGGCTTGTCCGGTATTCGCCAGAATGCCCCTTCTCCCATTATTCGATGTAAAGGGTGATTGTTCAGGTTACTAAATGCAATATAACAGTCACAAACCTTCCTCTTGCAAGATAACGGCACAACAGCTCCATCACCTTGATAAAAATTACCTATCTTCACCCGGCTTCGGGGACAAGCATACATATCCCCTTTCCAATCGATAAAACAATTATCCCTTCCTCCTGCGCAAACTTCCCATTGTACCGGAGCATTCTTCAAGTCATACTCAAAAAGATTATCCAGTTGACTGAAAAACTGAATATCTTCCTGACTTAATGGTGCCCTTAACCCTTGCATAGCATTAATGAATAAATAAATATCCGGCAAAAGAGCATTCCGTAAATCATTGAGTACGGCCTTTGCAGAGGGATTTCCTACCGCTCCGACACATACCTGTATTCCCGCATGATGGAGTATATGAATCTGATGCGCAAATTTCTCTACCGAAGTCATCTCAGGATGAAAACTAGCCCAAAGCCTTATCTTACTTATCACAGTGGGAGCCACACGAATCTCATCAAGCCAGTGTTTAGCCGGAAAAGAAAGGTTAGTCTGACAGGAAATTCCGGCCACCTGTGGCAATGCCGCCAAATGCACCATTCCTTTCCGATAATAACGATGGATCAATACTTCACCGTAAGGAATAATAAATAACTGCAACGGCTCCCCTTTCCATTGTTCAATAGCTGCTATAAAACGATTCCATGCCTGTTCATCCTGTGTCGTATCTGCCAGATGCGACTTCTTGCCGAAAGGACAATAAGAACAGGTATAGTTGCAGCTATTCAATTTGCCGCGATAATATATATGCCTGAAGGAAAGTAAAGAGCTTTCGTTTTCCATTTCTATTTCGTTCAATAAGAATAAGTTTCCATCAGTTCTCTTATTTCAGGAGTAATGAACAACTGACCAATATAATCGGAGTATGCCATTCCGTCGGAAGTCAGACAAATACGACCGTTATCCGTATTTTCTATCCATTGCCGTTCAGCTAACTGTCGAAACAACATCACATTATCCGGTGATTCTCCAAAGCGACGCTTATATTCGGCCTTATCAAGCCCCATATAATACATCAGATTTTTAATGATGAAACGTTGTCGCCGTTCTTCCTGAGAAAGAATAAATCCATTACGAGCCACTGTAAAATCAGTAGTGCCCATATAATCATCTATCTCTCCGGCAATACAACGCTGGCAAACAGTATACCGGGTGGCATAATGCAAATTACCCAGGTAACTGCGTCCGCCGGAGCCACACGACAGCATCACTTCATCCCCACATGAGATTTCCGCATCAGTAGACGGATGATGAATAAAACGTCGCATCGACGTTTGTAGAAAACCTCTGTCTTTCAACAAATCACAAGCGGCACAATACATCTGAAAACAGACATCGTCGGATTCCCGCTCCGTGATAGCCGTTCCCGGTCGTACATATAGCGGATAGATAAAGAGTTCGTTAGGCTGAAACAGAAGAGCCTGTTCCAATGAATAAAGAAAGCTGGCCACAGTTTGTCCTCTGATTCCGTAAATCAAATCAATATTAAAAAACGGGAATTGTCTCTTCCGAATAGCCTCCAGCGCCTGATTAATCATGTCTCGCCGGGGACGTCTTTTCAAAGCTGTTAATTCTTCGTCAAGGAAACTCTGTACGCCAATACTCACACGAGCTACTCCTGCTTGCTTCAACAAGTCCAAACGGGTAGGATCGGCATATTCCGGCGATGTTTCTACGGAAGTAAAGGTATGTGAAGGATGCACTCCGAATAAGGCAGCCGTATCCAATAGGTATTCCAGTTGAGGAACAGTGAGGAGCAACGGTGTGCCTCCTCCAATGGCGAAACTATCAAATGCCAGTCCGGTAGTGAGTGGAGACAACTGTTGCGCCTGCTTGTGAAGAGTTTCCAAATAAGTTGCGATATAATCCGCACGATTTGTTTGCAGAGAAAACAGGTTGCAATATCCACATTTATGACTACAAAAAGGAATATGGAAATAAAGCGATGCTTTCTGTCCTTCCACCTGTTTCAGGTAAGGAACCAGCGAAACCGGGGACGGAAAAGAACGATAAGCAGTTTTATGTGGATAACTATACATATAGTCTACATATCGTGGTAGCGGTTGATTCATTTTTTCGTTAAAATAAAGTGTTTGTAAGGGACTGTATAAACCGTTTCGTGAGATATGCAATGATATTCATATCCATCCTCTCCATAGCAAGTGCCATGATCGGAAAGAGCAATCACCAGCGTATTTCCCCGCTTCTGAAAGGCCTGAAATAAACGGGGTAGCTGACTGTCGACATATTGCAGCGCGGCAGCGTGTGATTCCTTATCATCCTTCATTTTGCCTTCCACATAATGACAGTTCGGATAATGAATAGCAGAAAAATTGATATACATAAAAATCCGTTTGTCCTCCGGATAGTTTTCGAGTTTCTTCAATGCAAAATCAATTTGTTTTTCAGTACTATCGGGTGCCGTGCATCCAAAGGTCGGCAGCCAATAACTTTTAGTAAAGTAACCGGGAAACACACGCCCCAGTTCATTACGCTTGCTGAAGAAGTTCACCCCTCCTATACAAATCGTTTCATAGCCTACATTGGCAAGGCTTTGCACAAAAGTTGCTTCCGTAAACGGATAACTTCCCGCAGGCGGAATACGTCCCGTACCAGCTTGCACAGGGAAAAACAACCACTTACGGCTGCGTAGCGAATGAGGTTCCGCCGGAGAAGGCAGAAATCCTGCAAAGATGGCAAAATGAGACGGGTAAGTAAAATTTCCCGGCGCATGTCTTTTTTCCCATTCTCCTCCGTGACTGTTCAGTACCGGTGTTCTTCCTGCCTCTTCTTCCTCCTTGCTGACATCATAACGCAAGGTATCAAAGCAAAGCATCAATATATCATGAGTACCCACCACCTGATTCATATCCAGATCCGGATTTTGGGTCTGTTCGCCAGCCGGCAGTTCATCTATTTGCATGGTTATATCTCTTTTTTATGTTTTTTATCTGTTGAATATAAATAGAATTATGAGCAAACATATCCTGATACACATGATCTCCCTGTCCGTTGACTTCTATTATATAAGGAATATCTGTTCCTCTCTCTATCAGTACATCCACTCCGGCATATTGCAAATCCAAAGATTGAACCGCTTCCTGACACTGAAAATAGATTTGTTGCCGCACTACTTCCGGCAAAGACAATTCGTTCCACCAATGTGCCTTATTGTTCAGATGCAGATTGGTTATGCTTCCTTTACTGCATCTCACAACGATATAATCAATTTCAGATTCCCGGCACACTACACGAAGATCATAATTCTCTCCCTGCAACTGCTCTTTAGGAATCCATTCTTCTAAAATAGCTTCTGTTTGCATCACAGCTTCCGCCAACGGGATCATCTCTTTTTCCGTACTCAAACGGTTGATACGTTTAGTGTTATGAATGACTCCATCCACTTGTTGCAAGGTAGTATAGACTACCCATTTATTCCGGTTGGGTTGATAGCGAACAGCCATAATACCTCCCGCCCCCGAACCGTAACGGGGTTTCAAAAAGCATCCTCTACCGCAATCGGCAAGAAGCTCTCTCAACTCATCAAAAGAACGGGGAGAAGGTAACATCGGAGTCACTTTCAACCCTCTGTCCATCAACACTTGTTTAGTTTCCTTTTTATCAAGAGCACGTAATAAAGCATGGGGAGTATTCAAAAAGCACACGTCATCAGATAGCCTCATCTCGCCTAAACGTTGCAGTGTCTCCTTATATGCCTGATTCAACAGCGCATATTTCAGGAAATTCGTTTCATCGCTTACACAAGGTTCCAGTTTGATAACTGCCTGCCGTAGTTGCGGCAAGCAGTTAAAAAGTTCCCCGTAAGTCATAAAACGAACTTCCACCTGCAAGTGTTTGCCTGCTTCAATAAAGTATTCTATACGTTTGGACAGAGAGTTGCTGACAACGATTATCTGCATCTCCTATTCTGTAATCATCGGGTAATACCACAATTCACCATCATATTCATCTGCCTCTTCAGTTTCAGCAATATCTATTTTCATAGGGAGACTCTGCAACTGTTTCTTCATCTCCTTGCTCAAATAATTATAGCGCATATTGATAAACTTCAAATGAGCGATCTTATCCATATTATCCAGCAATAATTGGGCACCTTCATCTTTGAGAGTACCAGCCGAAACATCCATTGTTTCAAGTTGGGGAAGAATATCCGACTCCAGGAACATTTCTACAATCTTGTCCTGTTCTTCAGAGTTGACGATCCCCAGATAAGTCAGCTTCGGGAAACGTTCTTTGGAGAACAACGGACGGAATATCTCAATATCAGCTTCAAATCCATAATCTTCCACACCAACATATAGAATCAGTTTTTCCAGATTGGGGAAATCAGAACCAAGAATATCTTCTACCACTTCGGTAGGCAGGCCACCACTGATAATTTCGAGTGACCGCAACTCCGGCCGTGAAGTCTTTCCCAAACGCAGATTATTGGTTCCTTTGATTTTCAGATCTTTCAATTTAGGCATGGCATCGAGCAGCGGACTAATATCAGCTTGTTCAATCCATGAAATCTCCTGTTCTTCCTGCTCAATATCTCCCCAGAACAAGCCTTCTATTTGTGCGAACTTCTCCTTATTTTCAATCATTCCCTGTAATAAGGCAGAACAGTCGCCACCCTCATAATCCCAACAACCGATTGTTATTTGTTTATATTCAGAGAGATGTTTATCTTTCAATATCTTATCCAGAAGATTCACATTGTTTTCATACTCATCATAACTCAAAGTATATTTCTTGGCTTCCACTTTCATTTCACGTGCAGTTTCTTCAGCAGTTTCTACATACCCTTTTTTGGTCTTTTCCGCAATCAGTTTGCTGGCTGCTTTTTCAGCTTCTTCAGTCGTTGCGTAGTTTTTCACTTGTGTTTGTCCGTCGGTCCCCAACTTACCATAATTTACAGTAATATCTGTTCCGACTACCTCTATGCTCCAGAATTTCTGCGATTTAAAATCTTGAAAAACGAATACTCTCTTCATAATACAGTTTTTAATGGTTGATATTTGCACACTCAACACAGAACGCGCATGAACAATACCTGCAAAAATAACCATTTTATGTAATGTACAAAGAAATCTGTTTACTAAACTTTCAGAGTATTCAAAAATACAACCCAAGATATGCAACAAAGGCTGCCTTTTGGGGCAGCCTTTGTTATTCTATTTCTGTAATATATCAGTTTAATCTTCAATAGTACATATACTTACACGGTTCCAATCCGGTTCAGTAAACATATCGCCTACACCCTGACCTTCAGCAGTGATACGAGATGCACTGATTTTATACTTGTTGACCAAGATCGTTTTTACAGCTTCTGCACGTGCTGCGGCAATTCTGGCATTCACTTCAACACTACCTTCCGGAGAAGCGTATCCCTTAATAACCACTTTAGAATCAGCATATTTCTTCAGGTAAGAAGCTACACGTTCCACATTAGGAAGTTGTGAAGCGTCAACTGACGATTTACCTTGTCTGAAAGTAATGATAGATTCGGGTACACGGGCGGTTTTCACTACAGTCTCCACCGGAACCACTTTTGTGCGGCATGCTTCAAGTTCTTCCTGCAATCCGTTGATACGTTGGTTTGCATTGCTGATCTCACCATCTTTGTTGTTTACATCTGCACGAAGTGCATTGATTGAAGAGTTCAGTCCGTCAATTTCGGCTTGATTATATACTCTCACTTTGGCAAAATGATGTGTTCCGTTACTTGTCTTAAAGTGATATGTCAATCCGGCTGTCAACTCAAAACCTGCGTTATTAGCATTGAAACGGCTCTTTGTTTCAGGGTAAGTACCTTGCATATCATACACAATGGCAGGTTTGATTCCTAATGTCCATGCTTTACTTTCACCCAAGTTGAAATTGAAATTCAATCCCAAACGCGTAGACCAGGAGTTCTGATCGCCATCGCCATTCACATAATAATGTAACCAACCCATTCCGGCCACAGCTTCCACTTCAAACAAACGAGGTTCGCCCGTGTAACTTGCAAATAGATTCATCAAATTGACTTTACCCAATACGCTGACATCCGAAGCATCGAAAGCCGTTTTACTGGATGTGGTATTGATATATCCCATTCCTTGGAATCCCAAACCGAAGATAGGAGTTAATTGCTTTGAGACTCCCACTCCAAAAGTGGGACGCATACCTTTAAAGAAAGCACTGTGAGTAAGGGGAGTAACTCCACCGGCATTTACTCCGACAGACCAATTATCTGTAAGTTTGGTACCTTCTACAACTGATTGGGCATTTGCTACTGTAAAGCCACCCAATATAAAAGCTAATAAAATAATAGATTTTCTCATATTCATAAGTTTTAAATGTAATGTTTTATCTGCTAAATCATTAGAAATGTATTGTTTGTTCATGTCTAACTTTCTAGTTCATTTTTTAATTCGTTATTCACTTTAAACAACATATCATATCAAAAATTAGTTCGCAAGCCATGAGCCCTATTAACATCTATTATGCTTTCGAAAAATCTAAAATATGGAAACATCAATGCAAACGCCTCATTCCCTGAAGAGAAAGGGATCCCAACATCGCTAACCATTATGCATCTTGTTTCATTATTCTACACTTTCATTCATCCATCAGGCAGGAAATACATAAACCGGACTCTACTAAAATACGAAGAATAGAACATAAACGGAAAGTTATCAGGTTGTTAATGCCATATATCGTTCTGATAAAGAGCGGATATTTTTCTTCCTTTTCAATTGGAATCTTGATTTAATTTCTAACTTTGCCGCCAACATCGGTTTCCGGAATGGCATTATCACCAGACGGAATTAAAAGGGAATCCAGTGAAAATCCGGAACTATCCCCGTAGCTGTAAGTTTTATCTCTCTCATAAAAAAGAGAAATGTTATGGCATTCATTTGCCACTGATTCATGAAACGGATCGGGAAGGCGCCACAACAAAAACAAGTCAGAAGACCTGCCGATAAAATTTCCGTTATTCCAGGCTTTCGGGTGAAAGGCAATAGAACGAATCGTACAGGTCCATTTTATTACAAGTCTCCAGAAATTGTCGTGCATGAATAACTATGTAGGCACTAAATCTATTTTGTTAATTCTTAAAATATAGGTATGATTAGTTCGGAGATATTCATTATCAAAAGAGACGGAAAAAAAGAAGCTTTTTCCCTCGACAAAATCAAAAATGCCATATCCAAGGCATTTTTATCAGTAGGTAGTTTTGCTACGCAAGATGTGATAACCAATGTGTTAAGCCGTGTCAGTATCAGTGACGGAACAAACGTAGAGGAAATCCAAAACCAGGTGGAAGTCGCCTTGATGGCAGAACATTATTACAGCGTGGCCAAAGCGTATATGCTGTATCGTCAAAAACATTTGGAAGACCGTGAAGTCAGAGACAAACTTAAATTCCTCATGGATTATTGCGATGCTTCCAACCCTGCCAGCGGTAGCAAGTACGATGCCAACGCCAATGTGGAAAACAAGAATATCGCCACGCTGATAGGAGAACTGCCCAAATCCAATTTCATCCGCCTCAACCGCCGCCTGCTGACAGACCGTTTGAGGGATATGTATGGTAAAGAGGCTTCCGACCGTTATTTGGAACTCCTGAATCATCACTTCATCTACAAAAATGATGAAACCAATCTGGCAAACTACTGTGCCAGTATTACTATGTATCCCTGGCTGATAGCAGGAACAACAGCAGTAGGAGGCAATTCTACCGCCCCGACCAATCTGAAATCCTTCTGCGGAGGATTTATCAACATGGTATTTATCGTATCCAGTATGCTAAGCGGCGCATGTGCCACTCCTGAATTCCTGATGTACATGAACTATTTCATAGGTTTGGAATACGGACAGGACTATTATAAACACCCTGATAAACTGGCAGACTTGTCTCTGAAACAAAGATCGATCGATAAAATCATCACAGACTGTTTCGAGCAAATCGTATATTCCATCAACCAGCCTACGGGTGCCCGCAATTTCCAAGCAGTTTTCTGGAATGTGGCTTATTATGACAAGTATTATTTCAATAGCCTTTTCGAGCACTTTGTTTTCCCCGACGGAAGCAAACCCGACTGGGGTTCGCTTAGCTGGTTGCAGAAGCGTTTTATGAAATGGTTTAATGAGGAGCGTACACGCACCGTTCTGACATTCCCTGTAGAGACAATGGCACTCCTGACCAAAGACGGCGATGTACTGGATAAGGAATATGGCGACTTCACCGCTGAAATGTATGCCGAAGGACATTCATTCTTCACCTATATGAGTGACAATGCCGACTCTTTGAGTAGCTGCTGCCGTCTGCGTAATGAAATACAGGACAATGGCTTTAGCTATACATTGGGAGCCGGAGGAGTCTCTACCGGTTCGAAGAGCGTGTTGACCATCAATCTGAACCGTTGTATACAGCATGCTGTAAAATCAGGTATTCTCTACCCTTTCTTCCTGGAAGAAGTAGTAGACTTGGTTCACAAAGTACAGCTTGCCTATAATGAGAACCTGAAATTATTGCAGGCAAAGGGTATGTTACCTTTGTTTGATGCGGGTTATATCAATATGAGCCGCCAATATCTGACTATCGGCGTGAACGGACTGGTGGAAGCAGCCCAATTTATGGGAATCGACATCAACGACAATCCGAAATACGTGGCTTTTGTGCAGGAGATTCTCGGCATGATTGAGAAATACAATAAGAAATATCGTACCAAAGAAGTACTTTTCAACTGCGAAATGATTCCTGCCGAAAATGTGGGTGTGAAACACGCGAAATGGGACAAGGAAGCCGGATTCCAGACTTACCGCGAATGTTACAACAGCTATTTCTATATTGTAGAAGACAAATCGCTGAACATTGTCGATAAATTCCGCCTGCACGGGCATCGTTATATCGAGCATCTGACGGGTGGTTCGGCTTTGCACATGAATCTGGAAGAGCATCTTAGCAAAGAGCAATACCGGCAGTTGCTTCGTGTTGCCGCTACCGAAGGTTGCAACTACTTCACATTCAATATTCCGAATACAGTATGTAACAAATGCCATCATATCGACAAACGGTATTTGCATGAATGTCCCGAATGTCACAGCGAGAATGTGGATTATCTGACCCGCGTCATCGGATATATGAAGCGTATCAGCAATTTCTCCCAAGCACGGCAAAAGGAGGCCGATTTAAGATATTATGCTCCGGTACGCTGATTATGATATTGTTTTTCAGGAGATACCGGATGAGGTGACATTAGCCATCAACCTCTCCAACTGCCCCAACCATTGTAAAGGGTGCCACAGTGCATATCTGATGGAGGACGTAGGAGAACCGTTGACGGAAGAAAGTCTCTCTACCCTGCTCGGTAAATATGGAAAAGCGATCACCTGTGTCTGTTTCATGGGCGGTGATGCTTCACCCGCAGAAGTGGAACAACTAGCTGCTTTTTTACACAAGCAGACCATCACTCCGGTAAAAGTCGGATGGTACTCCGGGAAGAGCAAACTGCCGGAGCACTTTGATGTATCTCATTTCCAATATATAAAGTTGGGACCTTACATCGAGTCTCTGGGAGGATTAAAATCTGAAACGACCAATCAGCGGTTGTACCACATAGAAAATGGAATAATGGAGGATATAACTTATCGTTTTCTCCCCCATCATTCCAAAAAGATTTCTTAATAAGAGAAACGCTCAAACGGAGTATGTCATATTTACCGTTTGAGCGTTCTTTTTTCTAACTACTTCTTTTCATTCGTATTTATGATTTCAGTACCCGCTTCAATCTGTTTAATCCTTCTATCAACCGCTGTCGCGGACACGCAATATTGATACGGATAAACCCTTCACCAGTCTCTCCATACAGACTGCCTTCGTTCACCCAAAGTTTTTCTTTCTTCAACAAGTCTTTTACTATTTCTGCTGACGTTTGATTCAAGACCGAGCAATCCACCCAAACCAGATATGTACCTTCCAACATCATTACGGGAAATTCCGGAAGATATTCATCAAAATAACCTTTTAAATAGATGTAATTCGCAAACAAATAGATTTTAAGTTCTTCCAGCCATTCTTCGCCCTCATTGTAAGCAGCCATCAACGCCTCCACTCCGAAAGGATTCACATCACATACCTCATTTATATTAATCGCTTTATCTATTCTCACCCGTACATTTGCATCTGCAGAAATAATATTGGCTATCTGAAGCCCTGCCAGATTAAAAGCCTTGCTAGGCGAAACAAAGGTTACCGAATTCATAAGAAACTCTTCTGATATAGAAGCGAAAGGAGTATATTCATGCCCCAGAAAAACCAATTCACAATGAATTTCATCAGCAACCACAAACACATTATTCCGAATACAAATCTCACCTATCCGCCTTAACTCTTGTTTGCTCCACACTCTTCCGGCAGGATTGTGCGGATTACATAACAACAGAAGTTTGACCTTCGGGTCTGAAGCTTTCCGCTCCAAATCATCAAAGTCAATCTGATAGCCCCTGTTTCTATATACCAAAGGATTGGCAATCATCTCGCATCCGTTATTACGGATAGAGGAGAAAAAACAGTTATATACAGGTGTCTGCACCATTACTTTATCTCCGGGCAGTGTCAACGCTTTAATAACAGCAGATATTGCCGGCACAACACCGGTGGTGTAAATAATCCACTCTTTTTCTATCCGCCAGGCATGTCGTCGAACAAACCAATTTACAACTGCCTCGTAGTATACATCAGGTACACGTACATAACCGAAAATCCCATGTTCCACCCGTTTCTTCAGTGCCTCCACGACAGGGGGAGCCGTACGGAAATCCATATCAGCTACCCACATCGGCAATACATCCGCATCTTCAGCCGAATCCCATTTATAAGAATTCGTTCCTCTGCGTGGAATAATTTCATCGAAATTATACTTCATATTTCAATTAAAACAGGTTAGATCGTCCCAAAGTTTCAATTCGCAATTTGCTGGTGATTTAATATTTTCGTCCAAAATGATTGCTCCGAAACTTTCGGCAACAATACTTCCCGTACGAGGATTTTTTACGCTATGAACGGGACTTTTAATCGTTGCCTTCACACTACTGTATTCAAAAGCAAGGTCAGCATCTTCTGCCATCGTACAATTTTCCATCACCAAATCATGTGCGTAGCAAAGCGGTTGAGTCCCCGAAATCCTGCAATTTACCAAACGTAAGTTTTTAGAATGCCATCCCAGATATTCTCCGTTCAACTCGGAATCATAGACTGTTACATTTTCCGTATTCCAGAAAGCATCTTTGGAGTTGATAACTGCATTATGGATTTCTACATTCTTGCAATATTGGAACGAATAGTTCCCGTTTTGGGCATAGTTTTGTATCTTAATATTCTCACTGTGTATAAAAAGGTAATCCGCTTTATCAATCTGTACGTTCTTCAGCTCTATATTATGACAATACCAAAACGTTTCCAAAGCATTAGGCAACTGCACGTTTTCGAGTTTTATTCCGTCCATTTCACGGAACATCTTCGGTGCTTCTACCAAGGTATCTGCCATTTGCAGACTTTGAGAGTACCATAGAGCAGCACGGGCTCCCTCTGTAAAGAGACAGTTTTTCACAATGAATCCGTTGGTATGCCAAAAAGGATATTTTCCTTCAAAGCGACAGTTGATTGCTATAATATTACTACATTCTTTCAATGCAGATTCACCGGCGTGAATTGTTACATCTTCCAGTTGAAGGTCGTGGGTCGCGAACAGAGGACGTTCGCCTCCATATTCTTTATTTCTTATTTGTTCCATTAGTTTATTCTTTAATCTGTTATTTCAAAAGTTACATTTACGCCTCCTGAACCAAGGGTGGAGGCCAGTCCTGAAGGATTTGTTATACGTCCTAAACGGGTATAAGTATATGAAGTGGAAAAGGTTTCATAAAATAGGACCACACAAGTGGAACCGTAAAGCATCAAGTCACCTGTCCGAATAGTCCCGGGATTGGACGACGCTGTCGGCAAACCATTCGACAGATAATAATATTTTTCATTACCATGCAGTTCGGACATATCCACTGTCATAGGGAGTAGTCTCTTAAATGCTTTCGCTGTCTCATTATTTTCCAATGTGGCATTGAATGAAACAGGTCCGATTGTTATTTTAAGATTATTGCTCACTGGGGTATCATCGTTATTGTCGTCATTATCATCGGGATTATTGCCATTATTGTTACTGCCATTATCACCGGAACCCGAACCATTACCCGGAGTCACTTGTTGACCTGTTCCCTGTATAGGTTCATCTTCGCTACATGATGCGGAACCGACCGATAATGTCAGCATAGTAAGAATTGCTATTATATAGTATCTCATATTTATAGTATTAAAACTTATTTCTTTAGATATTCCTTAAAGAAAGATTCCAGTTTATTAAATGGAATAAGGCTCACACGATCGTAAAGATCTACGTGTCCGGCACCGGGTACTATATACAGTTCTTTAGGTTCGGCGGCCAATCGGTAAGCGTCTTCACTAAATTCACGTGAGTGGGCATTTTCACCGGTGATGAAAAGCATAGGGCGAGGTGAAATAGTCTCAATATCTTCGAAAGGATAGAAATTCATAAATTTCACATTACTTGAAAGTGTAGGATGAGTGGTGGTCATAGGAGTTGCTCCGTCGGGGGTAAATTCTCCTCTTTGTGTACGGTAGAACTCATAGAACTCCCGTTCAATCGGACTGGACTTTTCTGTCAGTTGATGTACAGTACCACCTGTATATTTAGTTTCTCCACCTAAAAATTCAGCATAACGCTGTTCTGCCGCTTCAGCCATTATTTGCTTTCTCTGTTCCAATGTCAATGAGTGTTTTAACCCATTACGGCTAGCCGTACCCATATTGTACATACTGATTGTCGCAATGGCTTTAAGGCGAGGGTCTATTTTCGCTGCACTGATAGCAAAACTTCCACTGCCGCAAATACCGATTACTCCAATTAGATTCCGGTCAACAAACGGACGGGTACCTAAAAAATCAACTGCGGCACTAAAGTCTTCCGCATAAACTTCCGGCAGAACAGCATTGCGCGGCTCGCCTTCACTCCCACCCCAAAAAGACAGGTCTATGGAGAGTGTTACAAAACCCCGTTCGGCCATTTTCGTTGCGTAAAGATTCGCGCTCTGTTCCTTGACAGCTCCCATTGGATGTCCGACAATGATTGCAGGGTATTTGTCCCCTTCTTTCATATTCTTAGGCAGAAACAAATTTCCGGCTACCTTCATTTTATACTGGTTGGAAAAAGAAACTTTCTCCACACTTACCAAATCACTTTTATAAAAGTTATCTGCATCTGTCTGTGCAGAAGAAAAACTAGTTCCAAGCATCATCATAAATACAGTTGTTAATAATAAAATCCGTTTCATATCTCTTATTTTTAATTATTAAAGAATTGATTGTCTACTTTCTACATTACAAAAATACGATGAAAGAAAGAGACCGTTTGTAGATGAATTACTGACATAATAACCCCAATTACGGATTATATTTTTTTAGGTAACTATATACAATCTTACAGCTTAACCCTTGTTAAAATATAAAATATTTTTATTGTATAATAAGTTTTTATATAGATATATAATTAAAAAAAGAAGTTAGGGGATTTTGAGGGCAAAAACAAATTAATCAATGTACTCTATTCTGTAGAGTACTATCCACGCTAAACCTTTGTCAGTCATTTGTGGATATTCAGCTATTTTGTACTCAATATATTTTCTTTTCATAAAAATGCACATTTATTAATTGATGTGGTGTAATGTGATTTTTGGAAAGTGAAAATCCTCCTAACTTCTTATTTTGCAAACATAAGAAATTTATAAAAGCAATCAATTATTTTAGTAAAAATAAGTAACCCCTATTAACTCCTCTTTAATAGCTTTGACAATTAATCACATTTCCCTTATATACCTTTGCATTATTAAGATTTAAATATCTAATAATCAATTAATTATAATATTTAAATCTATTGATTTATAAATAAAATATTAATAATAAAAATGCAAAGGAGGAAACATGATTGATGTATCTAAATTTAACTCTCTAATTGAATTACTTGAAGCTTTTCCAGATGAAGAATCTTGTATCGTTTACTTAGAAAAATTACGTTGGAGAAATGGTAAAGTCAAATCTCCATTTGATAAAAAATCGAAAGTCTATTATTTACCTAATCATAGGTATATGTGCAAGAATACTCAGAAAATATTCAATGTTAAAGTAGGAACAATATTTCATGGTACTAAATTACCACTAAGAAAATGGTTCATGGCAATATGGTTAGTATTAGCTCATAAAAAAGGTATATCTTCATTACAGTTGTCAAGAGATTTGAAGATAACTCAGAAAACAGCTTGGTATATATTACAAAAGATAAGAACTTATTTTATTTGTAGAAATAGAGGTAGGCTTAGTGGTGAAGTTGAATGCGATGAAACTTTTGTCGGTGGCAAAAACAAAAATAGGCATTGGGATAAAAAGGTAAAAAACGCTCAAGGTAGAAGCTTTAAAGATAAAACTCCTGTTTTTGGAATGTTGCAAAGAAAAGGAGATGCTATCACTCGAGTTGTAGAAAATACATCTCAAAAAGAATTGACTCCCAAAATATTAGAATTTGTAAAAAGAGACTATACTGTATTATATACAGATGAATGGTTAGGATATAATGCAGTAGATAAGATGTTTTATCATTATAGTGTAGACCATGGTAAAGGTAAATATGTTGACGGAAGAATTTATACCAATACAATTGAAGGATTTTGGTCTATATTCAAAAGAGGTATTATAGGTATCTATCACCATATAAGCAAAAAGCATCTACAATTATATGCTAATGAATTTACCTTTAGATACAATACAAGAAAAATAAAGGATTCGAGTAAATTCAAATTACTATTACGTAACTCCTATTTTAAGATAACTTATTTGGATATTGTAGCTGCATAAATTTTATGCAAATCGTTTTTTATTAATTTAACATCTTTGTATTGTCTATAATTATTATATTTGAACCCTATTATGTATAATTTTAATTTTATGTATGTTATGAAGAAACTATTATTGATATTATTCACTATTTCATTATGCTTTAATGTATTTAGTCAAGATTCAACTTATACTTATGAAAAATATGGTGTTATTAATCAATATACCAATAATATGGTATTAGAAGTTGATGATATTTTAAGATTTTCCAAACATAAATTGAAAAATGAAAATTGTTTTATTATCAATATCAATGATTTATCTTCTTCTAGTAAAAAATCTACTGGATTTATTTTAACTATAGCTTTAAAAGGTTATGATGAATTGAATGAACAGTATGTTTATATTGGTGATGCTATTGAAGCTATAAGTGAGTTAGTTTATATAGGAAAATGCTTAGTTAAATCTAAGAATAAATTGGATATATATCTTAATAATCAAGGTTATAATTATGAAGCAACTTATAATAACGACCTATCCTTTAGTGTGAATTTTTATAATATGAAAACAGACGAAAAAGGATATATGCCACAAATACCAAATAAATTTATAAGAATATATCCAATAAAAAATAAAACCGAGCAAGAAAAAAAGGAAAAGGCTCTAAAAGAAAAGCAAAAACAGGAATATGAAAAAAGAGAAATTGAAGAAATTAAATCAGTCCTAGATGAAGTAGATATTGAGAAAAAAATTTCAAATATAGAAAATGATATGATAAAATCTTATCTACAAAAAACAAAGGATGTAATATTAAACACTCCAATAGAACAATTAATTAAAGAGAATAAAGAGAAGAAGAAAAATGCTTTTTTAAATTATAATTTTGAATTGCGCATAGATAGTAATAAAAATGTAAATATCTTTAAAGATAAATGTAGCTATGAATTTCCCTATTATAATTACAATAGAAATAAACCATTCGGTGATTATAAAGAGAAAAAGTTAAGCACTTTTGAACTTTCACTTAAAGATAAATGTAGGAATAAATATTATCTAAATAATTTTAATTGTTGCAAGATTGGCAATAATATATTTATAGAAGATTGTGGGTTTTCTTATAAATTCATATTTGAAACAGATATAATTGGAGTTAAGGTAAAAGGAGATAATCTTAAATATTATTCAAATGAAAACAGAATATCCCAATTTGAAGAAGTACATGATTGGTGTTCTAAAAATATTACAAAAAATGGATTTTATTTTATTCATTATATTCTTATAGATGGAGAATTGGTTTGTAGAACTTTAGATTTAAATAAAACCCAAAAGAAAAATTTAAAGCAATATTTGAAAATAGGTCTATTATATAAATTGAACAATTATATAAACAATTAACACCCCTTCACACCTCTTTATTAGACTTTGCATAAAGGATTTCTACCTTTGTAGAAAAGAAAAAATGTAACGTCTAATAAAGAGATTATTATGAAAAAGGAAAAAAGAAAATTGTTTAGGATTCAAGAAATACTTCGTTTATCAGAAATAACAAAAATAAATGGAGAAGTAATAACTCCATTTTATAAAGTACGTGAGAATATAAATAAATTTCAAGTTTCAGAAGATGAAATGAGGGAATATTTGCATCTTTATCCTAAAGAATATCATAAATACATTGAACAGATAATACAAAAGATATATTATCCAACAGAAAATGATCAAAAAAAAGATGATATTCTTAAATTAGCAGAATTAAATTAGTCCTCATCTTTAATTTCAGGAGATTTATCAATTTCTTCTTCATTATCATCATCTTCTTCAGGAATATCTATTTGTATATTTGTAAGTATTTTAGGAAGTACTCCATTCTCTAAATCTTGCTCAATATCTTTTCTAAATTTCATATCTTTAAATCTTTGGAAGCAAAGATATGGAATATGTTCTGGTAATCAAAAGAATTTGTTGTTTTTAACTAATTTGTTTTGTGTATTTTATTATAAAATAATAATTACATAAATAAATATATTTAATTTGAAAATTTATAACTTTTAAGAGGTTTTAAGCTGTAAGATTGTATATAATT
Source organism: Bacteroides sp. LFL-34 (assembly GCF_027257075.1). NCBI lineage: Bacteria > Pseudomonadati > Bacteroidota > Bacteroidia > Bacteroidales > Bacteroidaceae > Bacteroides > Bacteroides sp. LFL-34. The sequence continues at coordinate 27,076 of NZ_JAPQKZ010000028.1, forward strand.
ACCTTTTTTTATTATTCTGTTACAATATTGATATTAACCTGCTTCCGGATATGCACTACGCGAACCCGCAGATAAACGAATACAATACTCGCAATCAGGAAAAGCAACGAGCCGAAAACAGAATATCGTGTGCCCATTTCCGTAATAAAAGTTCCGCATATACCTGTACCAATCGTTGTTCCTAAATTGGCTGAAGTCAGAAACATTCCATTGGCAAAGTCTGGAGCTTCGGGAGCGGCATCTGTTATCATATATTGCATATTATTACTTGCTATACCCGCCAATACGCCTAAAATAAGGATGACAATTACCATAGCTCCAATCCATTCTCCAACAATGAACAGACAGATATATGAAACCAATAACGCAAAAGGCATGAGGATAATTGAACGCCTGGCGTTTATTGATAGCAGTTTTCCCGCCATCACATTACCCACAATATTTGCCAAACCATATACGAGCAACACTGCACTTATCACATTATATGAGACCTCCGTTACTTTTTTCAGGTAATCCGACATATAGCTAAAGAATCCGAACATAGCTCCATTAATCAAGGTAACAGCAATAATTGAATACCACATCGTTGTTTTCTTCAATACGCTAAGCTGTGCACCATAAGATACTTTTTCTTTTACAGGCATGGAAGGGATAAACAGAATCGTAGCAACAAAGACTAATGCGTTTACAACAGTGAAAAACAACATCGCCATGGAGAACGAAACTTCGCTGGCAATAAAACTGGTCACCGGAACGCCCAGCACCATGCCGGCGGACACACCGACAAAGACTTTAGAAACAGCCTTGGGAGCCTGTTCCTTGCTGACAGACGCCGCGGCTACCGTAAAAGCCATAGAGACATATACCGGATGCAGGAAAGCGGGAAGTATCCGTGCAATCAACAATACTGTGAAATTAGAGGTGAACATGGATATTACATTACTTATTGTAAACAATCCCAATGCCAGCAACATTACTTTCTTCCGGTTAATCCCCGAAAATAATAAAGGTGTCGCAGGGGCTGACGCAGCCACCACCAATGCGAAAACACTTACCGTCCAGCCGGCTTGAGGTACGGAAACATTAAAAGTTGTGGCTATCAAGGGCAGGATCCCCACTACTCCCATTTCGGTGTTTATAATTCCAAATACACCGACCGTAAGGATAAAGACGAGCAAACCGCCCGAATTGAGTTTTAATTTATTTTTTTGTTCCATAGTTACTATATGCTATTTATAATTCCAATCCCATTTTATAGGCGTTTTCAAGATGTACTTTATCAATCTGCCGTGCCAGTTTCTCGCATCCGGTACAACCGCCGGCACAATATAATCCCACTTCATTCCAACCTAACGCCTGATTGAGAAGACGAAAATATCGTATGGGCTGTTCGAAGGTCGTATCATTATCATCACCGGCTGTCATCAGCAATACCGAATCTTTTTGAGGATATTTATCATCGACAGAAATGGCATAAAGTCTATCAATGAACGATTTCAGCTTTGCCGTGATTGTCCAAAAGTAAAGAGGAGAAGCCATAACCACTGTATCACATTCCGCAAACAAAGGATATATATCCTGCATGTCGTCGCGAACAGTACACTGATGTGCAAGACGCTGACAAACTCCACATCCCCGGCACCCTTCTATCCGCATACTACCCAGATAAACCTTCGTCACAGAATGTCCGCGCTCTACCAATCCTTTAATGTATGCATCGGTCAGTCGGTCTGTATTGCCGCGTTTTGTGCCTGCACTCATTATTACAAGTATCTTTTTCATATTTCCCTGATGTGTTTTATCGATTAGCGAAGGAAGTGAAGTGTCTGTCGTTTCTTTACTATTCAAACACCGATAAATAGTCGTACCACCTAATAGTACGCCTCCGGTTGTTAGTAACACGCTTTTCAAAAAATGCTTTCTATCCATATTCTCTCATTTATTAATTTCCTCTGATTCATCAAGTTTTATTTAACATGGCAAAGGTCGGAAGAATATAAAGAAGCCGTTGTAGACGGATTACGGGTATGATAACCCCAATTACAGATTAGTCATTTCCCTACTATGAAAACAGAACATTTATCTGTATCTTTGTTACCGATTCCAAATACCAAAAGCCATGGATAAAGTTATAAAACTAGAGAATGTAAATCAGTATAACGAACTGTACGGACTGGAAACATTGCATCCTTTGGTTAGTGTCATCGACTTGACCAAAGCAACGAAAACAGTTAACCATATCCAGATGAACTATGGTCTTTATGCTCTTTTCCTAAAAGAGAGCAAGAGCTGTGACATTAAATACGGTCGTCAGTATTATGATTACCAAGAAGGAACCATTGTCTGTTTTGCCCCAGGTCAGACAGCCGGTGTAAGTACCATTGAAGATGAAATCAATCCGGCTGTTTATGGTATTATTTTCCATCCGGACCTGATTCGCGGCACCTCACTTGGAAAAGATATTAAGAAATATACTTTCTTCTCTTATGCAGTAAACGAGGCTTTACATCTTTCAGATCAGGAAAAGGAAATAGTCATGGATTGCCTGAAGAAAATCAGTATCGAACTTGAGCATGGTATCGATAAACATAGCAAAGCATTAATCGCCATGAATATCGAACTGTTACTGAACTACTGTATGCGTTTTTATGAACGGCAGTTTATCACCCGGAACAGTGCCAATAAAGATGCTCTTACAAAGTTTGAACAACTTCTGGATGAATATTTCCAAGATCAACTTCCCATACAAAACGGGTTACCTTCCGTGAAGTACTTTGCTGATAAAGTCTATCTCTCCCCCAACTACTTTGGTGATATGGTAAAAAAAGAAACAGGAAAAACTCCACAGGAACATATTCAGACCAAAGTAATCGAACTAGCCAAAGAACGTATTGTCGATACGAAAGAAACCGTCAGCCAGATAGCTTATTCGTTAGGATTCCAATACCCGCAACATCTCTGCAGATTATTCAAAAGACGCGTCGGATGCACGCCTAATGAATACAGAAATCAGGCTTTAGCATAAAAATATAGTCCCTCAAATAAGGGAACTGTAATATAGGTAAAACAATCCGTAATTCATATACAAACAGATTTCAAATCCTGCTGTATCTTTGCAGTGTCATAAAGAAATAAGTAAAAACATTATTTAGAAAAACTGTTTGATATGTATTTAGAAAATATTTATTCTCCTGCAGATGTTAAGAAACTGTCGGAAAAAGAGCTAAACGAATTAGGTGGAGAAATCCGTGCAGCGCTCCTGCAAAAATTAAGTGAGCATGGCGGGCATTTCGGACCTAATTTCGGAATGGTGGAAGCAACGATTGCTTTACATTATGTATTCAATTCGCCCAAAGACAAAATTGTATTTGACGTATCGCACCAGAGTTATGTACACAAGATGCTGACCGGTCGTAAAGATGCGTTCCTTCATCCGGAAAAATACGACAACGTATCAGGTTATACCGAACCGCAAGAAAGTGAACATGACTTCTTCATCATTGGACATACTTCCACTTCTGTCAGTCTGGCCAGCGGATTGGCAAAGGGACGCGACCTCACAGGCGGCAATGAAAATATCATAGCTGTCATAGGCGACGGCTCCTTAAGCGGAGGGGAAGCTTTCGAAGGACTGGATTATGCAGCAGAGCTTGGCACCAACATGATTATTATCGTCAATGATAACCAAATGTCTATCGCTGAAAATCATGGAGGTCTATACAGGAATCTGAAAGAATTGCGTGACAGTAACGGTCAGTGCGAATGTAACTTCTTCAAGGCGATGGGACTGGACTATATATATGTAAATGACGGTAACGATGTACAGGCGTTGATTGAAGCATTCTCCAAAGTGAAAGATATTCAGCATCCGATAGTAGTACACATCAACACTTTGAAAGGTAAAGGTTATGCATGTGCCGAACAAGATAAAGAGACTTATCACTGGCGCACTCCATTCAATCCGGAAACCGGAGAAGCAAAAGTCAGTTATGAGGAAGAAGATTACAGCGAAGTAACTGCTCAATGTCTGCTGAAAAAGATGAAAGAAGATTCTCGTGTGGTGACAATCACTTCGGGTACTCCTGCCGTTCTCGGATTCACTCCGGACCGCCGCAAGGAAGCTGGCAAACAGTTTGTAGATGTCGGCATTGCAGAAGAACACGCAGTAGCTCTTGCTTCGGGCATCGCAGCCAATGGCGGAAAACCTGTTTACGGAGTGTATAGTACATTTATCCAACGTTCATACGATCAACTTTCGCAAGACCTCTGTATCAATAATAACCCGGCTGTTTTGTTGGTATTCTGGGGAACACTGTCCGGAATGAATGATGTAACTCACCTCTGCTTCTTCGATATTCCGCTCATCAGCAATATTCCTAATATGGTTTATCTGGCACCGACTTGCAAAGAGGAATATCTTGCTATGCTAGAATGGAGTATCCGCCAAAATGAATACCCGGTTGCTATCCGTGTACCGGCAACAGATGTAATTACTTGTGGGGAACCGGTGGAGACTGATTATAGTGTTCTCAATCGCTATAACGTGACGCATCGTGGAGCGAAAGTAGCCATTCTTGCTTTAGGTTCGTTCTATGGATTGGGACAGTCGGTTGCATCACTTCTGAAAGAAAAAGCCAATATTGACGCAACACTCATCAATCCGCGTTACATCACCGGTGTAGACAACGAACTGATGGATGAACTGAAAGCAGATCACGAATTAGTGATTACGTTGGAAGACGGTGTATTGGATGGCGGTTTCGGTGAAAAGATTGCCCGTTATTATGGTGCTACAAACATGAAAGTTCTGAACTTTGGAGCTAAAAAAGAATTTGTTGACCGATATGATATACAGGAGTTTCTCCGTGCCAATCATCTGACGGATGAACAGATTGTAGAAGATATCACAGCAGTGATCGGTTAAAATCAGACCCATTCACTATATATTCAGGTAGGTTGATGTATACGGTCTTTAAGGACAGTTGAGTTGCATCAACCTACTTCCATTTTTATTCAAATCAGCCAACTTATTATTTAGATTCATTATATTCACTATTCAGTTCAGTAATTCCCCATTCAGTTCAGCAATCCTTTCCGTTCAAATCAATAATCCTTTCCGATAATTCAACGGAGTCTGTCCCGCATTTCTTTTAAAGAACTTACAAAAACCGGCTGCATCACTAAACCCCAGTTTAGCAGCAATCTCGCCAACCGTAAATTTGGTAGAACTCAATAAAGTACGCGCTTCCATTACTAACAATTCATTAATAAGGCTATTGATAGTCTTACCTGTTCCAAGACGTACAATGCGTGCCAGGTACTGTTCACTAATAGCCAGTTTATCCGCATAAAAGCTCACGAAATGTTCTTCCCTGAAATTACGGGTAACGAGTGCATGAAATTCTTGCAGAACGTGATCTTTACGACTGATCTCTTTTTTGATAACGGTCTTTCGGGAAAGAAAATCTGCTATATCCAAAAACAGAGAATTGCACGCTGCCTGTATACGCCGGAAAAGGAAATGATGTTCAATATTCATCAGATGCATCAATACTTCCAGCTCCTTATGGATGATTTGAGCTTCATACTCTGTCAACTGAATCGTATATTGCTTATTCCGCCTCATGGTTGCCAACAGGATTGCCGTGATTTGTGTCAGATATGAATCGTCCGTCCGCATAGATTCGGAAAGGGCGAGAGTGATAAATTTAATATCCCGGCTTGAATAAAGATGTTCCGTGAGATAATTTGCTCCGTGAATAAGTAACATATTCGGTTCTATCGCAATAAACTCTCCATTCAGTAGAATTTCCGAACGGCCTTCAAGAACGAATATCATATAAAGCTCCCGATTGAAATAACATTCATTTGCCGGATAACTTCTATCTTTATATTCACTCCGGAAACAGACTACCTCCTCTTTATAATGAGGAAGTTCAGGATGCTCCTTCAATAGTTGCGTATTATCAAATATACGAGATTTTACCATTTACACCTTTATTTTATGACGTAAAAATACGATTTGTTTCGGATATGACAAAAACTGTATGGAATTAGATAATCTATTTCAGAGTAAAAAACAAGACCTTTGCATATCCTTTTCAATACATGAAAAAGGAATCAATAGAAAGAGGTTAAAAAGACATGGAAATGAAAGAGATTTTTAAGAGGTATTTAGTGTTTGTTATCGGACTCTATTTTTTAGCGGCAGGTATCGTGTTGATTATACGCTCGGCATTGGGAACTACTCCCATATCGAGCATCAATTATGTATTAAGCCTGAATAGTCCTTTATCGTTGGGTACTTGCACATTTATCATCAACATGGTGCTTATCCTGGGACAGTTCTGGTTAATCCGAAAGAATAGAACCCGACAGGATATTATTGAAATTCTTCTTCAACTACCGTTCTCTTTTATCTTTTCGGCATTCATTGATTTCAATATGATGCTGACAAGCGAACTGCATCCCGCTAATTATGGTATGTCGATTGCTTTATTACTTACAGGATGCATGGTGCAGTCTATCGGAGTAGTGCTTGAACTGAAACCAAAAGTAGCCATGATGAGCGCAGAAGCATTTGTGAAATATGCATCCCGCCATTATAACAAGGAATTTGGAAAGTTCAAAGTTTATTTTGATATTACTTTGGTTACATTAGCCGTGATTCTCTCGCTGCTGCTGACTCAAGGTATTCAGGGAGTACGAGAAGGATCACTCATTGCCGCTTGTATAACGGGGTATATCGTCAGCTTCCTGAATCAGAAGATAATGACTAGAAAAACCCTCCATAGATTACTGCCGGTCTGGAAGTAAGCCCTATATCTATTTAAAATAAACGCCTTATAAAAGGAGTCATATAAAAAGGTCAATATAAGAAAATCACTATAAAAGAAAGTCGCTTCTCTGTTAGAATCTGATTGATTCTTTCAAAGAAGCGACTCTTTATTTTAGATATAATTATACTCGTATTTACTTCTTCTGACTATCTATCTCTTTCAGAAGTTCATCCACAGCCACCTTTAGTTGGGTATCCTCTCCTTTGACTACTGTTTCCGGATTATTGGCAACCTTTACATCCGGTTCCAATTGGGTATTTTCCAAATAACTGCCGTCAGGCAAACGATAACCGACGATAGGAATACCAAAAACCAGTGAAGGATCTTGTAAAGTTTCCCAAGACACACTTGTCATAGTACCCGGAACAGGCATACCGACAAGTTTGCCAATCTTTTGATGTTTATATACCCACGGAGTTCCGTGTGCATTCGAGTAGTTGGCCTCACATTGCAACATAATGGAAGGTTTGTTCCAACGACGACTCGGCATATCACAGGCTTCACGTCCGCGTACCACCTGTGTGAAGTATTTCTGACCGCTGAACAGTATTTCAATATCTTCATGCAGACGGCCACCACCGTTGAAACGGGTATCAATCACAATGCCTTCGCAGTTGTTATATTTTCCCAGAATGTCCGAGTATACAGTACGGAAGCTGTCATCTCCCATCGACTGAATATGAACATATCCCAAACGTCCTTTCGACCATTTTTCAACATCTGCCGCACGTTGTTTTACCCAACGTTTGTATAACAATCCATTCAGTTGCCCGTTGGTGACCGGCATCACCACTTCTTCCCAACGCTCTTTATTTTGTGGATTGTAGATTGAAATCAATGTTTTCTTCCCTGCTTTATTATTCAGCAAGCAGGTTATGTCATTATCGAGAGTTATCTCTTCTCCATTAATCTTTTCAATGATGCAACCAGCCTTTACTTTGGTACGTGAATGATCGAACGGACCTTTTTCTATTACTTCGGCAATCTGCATTCCTTTTCCCTGATAATTCCAGTCGAACAAGAGTCCGAGATTAGAAGTGACATCTCCTTTTCCTTTGGGAGAATAACGTCCTCCGGTATGTGAAACATTCAGCTCACCCAACCACTCACTCAATAATTCTGCAAAGTCATAATTGTTATCAATATGAGGCAAGAACTTACGATAAGCATTAGTCATAGCATCCCAGTCAACCCCGTGCATATTGACATTGTAGAAGCGTTTTTGATGCTGTTTGTACACATGGTCAAACATCGTTTCACGTTCGGCAGCCAAATCCATTTTCATTTCAGCCTGATAGCTGATGGACTTCAACGCATCCGACTTGGCATCCATCTTTTGCATAATCCGGCTTCCCAACAAAAAGATATCTCCTTTTTTGTCCAACATCAACGATGCCCAACCGGTATTGAGTTTGTGCAGACGCTTCGTATCTTTTTCACGGAGATTCATTTTCCAAAGGTCATATCCACCTTCGAACGCGGAGAAATAGTAAAGATCTTCCCCGTCTTTTGAAAGTATGGCACTACCCAAGTCGGAAGAATTGGGAGTCAAACGTACGATACGGTCTTCAATGCCGTTCAGCTCGACAAGTATCTCTTTTTGATCTGCCTTATCATCAGCAGACTCATCCTGATTACTGTCTTTGCTGCTATCTACTTTGCTCTTTTCCTTGTCGGCCTTGCTTTTATCAGTCTTTCCCTTGTTAGCATTTCCTTTATCTGCTTTTTCCGCCTTAGACTTCTTTCCGTCTTTCGTCTTCTCATCGTCTTTCTCCTTTGCCTTCTTCTGTTCCTTTTCAAATTCCTTGAGTAATTCGAAATCTTCCTTACTCAAACGGTAACGATCATAAGCATCCTGATTGAGAAACACCAACATCACATCTTGCTGCGATCCCCAGGAAGCGTGCGCACGCATACCATAGCGCTCGGTTTGGAAAAGAATAGCATTCCCATCGAGTACCCAACGCGGAGCACCACTGATATATCCACTATTTGTCAGATTAGTAATTGCACCTCCCTGTGCGCTGACAATGCCTACATCCGAATAAGGATCGTGGCGGTTGCCTATAAATTCAAGAGTGAACCATTTACCGTCAGGCGACCATTCGTAATCGAATCCACCTCCGGTGTTATACCATGTAGAACCATCCGTTACCTGACGTACCTTTTTTGTTTTCAAATTGAGTACCATCAAACGATTACGGTCTTCGATAAAAGCCAATTCTTTACCGTCCGGTGAATATTGCGGATAAGTACGTTCTACCGTTTTAGACGGTAATAATACTTCCTCTTCAATAAGAGTGGCATTAGGGAAATTCGGGTCTTCCTTACGACTTATTTTGGCGGTATAAAGTTGCCAGTTACCGGTTCGCTCGCTGGCATAAACCAGTGTCCGGTTGTCCGGAGCAAAAGAAACGGCAGCTTCTTTTGCCGGAGTATTTGTGATTTGCTTGGTGGTAGCATAATCAGTTGAAGTCACAAACACATCACCACGTACAATAAAAGCAATTTGTTTACCGTCCGGAGATACAGAAGCGGAAGTTGCTCCCTGCGAGAACTTAAGTGTAGCAAGCTGCTGCTCATCATCACGGACAAGTTCTACTTTTACTTTTTCCGGACGTGCACCAGACTTCTGTGTGTATAACTCACCATCATAGGTATAACATAAGGTACCTTTATCGCTGACAGACAAAAAACGTACCGGGTGAGTTTTGAAAGTAGTCACAGCTTTCACTTCCTGTGGGGTATTCAAAGGGAAAGTATACACATTGAAAGAACCTCCATCACGCTCACTTAAAAAATAGACAGCATTACCATCAGGTGCATACACAGGATTACGGTCCTCGCCTTCCCGGTTTGTCAGGTTCGTATGTTTTCCCGTTTGGGTGTTATATAACCAAATATCTCTCGTAATGGAAGAAGTATGATGCTTTCTCCATTCATCCTCAAACCCTTTACGATCCTGATAAAGAAAGTTCTTCCCTGTTTTATCAAAACAGACCAGTTCGGCAGGAGTGCCCAGCACTTGCTCGGTACGTCCGCCGGCAACAGGAACTTTATATAATTCCGTCATTGCTCCTGTAGGAAACAGGGCACTGCTTGCCGGATCCTGTATAGAGGCAGAGAAAAAGATATACTTTCCATCCGGAGTAAAAGCCGACGGTATTTCAGATGCAGAATGATAGGTCAGTCGCCGGGCGGCACCTCCGTCAGCAGGCATAATGAATAAGTCAAAATTTCCATTCCGGTCACTGGCAAACGCAATTTGCTTGCCATCGGGCGACCAAACCGGATTGGCTTCATAAGAGGTTTGTGTGGTGAGTTGAACAGCTGTTCCTCCTTGTGCAGGGACTTTATAAATGTCACCCTTGTAACAAAAAACAATTTCTGATCCATCCGGTGATATACGTGCATCACGCATCCACAAAGGAGTAATTGCATAGCTGGATAATGCTGATAGTACCAGCGCTAAAGAAGTTATTAGTTTCCTCATATCAAATTATTATAAATTTATTCCGATAAATCGGTTTGAATTAGTTTTCCCGTGTAATTATAAAATGTGCTGTCACCAAAGTCCTTGTAAAAGAAGGCATATTTATCCACTCCCGTACAATGACAAACGCCAATCTGTCGGGGAAGATATTCCTGTAAATAATCTGCAATGACCTGATATTTTTGTTTTTCCGCATTATGGATATGAAAACCTCCCAGAAGTAACTTACAAGGAGATTCGGGAAAGGCAGCCTGAACCGTACGCAAAATATTGGTTATTCCCCGATGAGAACAGGCACTTAATACGGAAAATCCTTCTGGTTCCACCAATACCACCGCCAATTCATCCTGAAAAGTATCCGGTATTTTGCATCCATCTTCTTGCTGAACCCAAAAACGTTCAAAATGGGTATCTGCCTGATTTATAATATCAATAGAGGGAAAAAGGAAAACTCCGGGAAGCAGTTCGGTCTGCTTTGTAATAAAGCGGAAACGGGAACGATCGAGGTTTTGTGTATGCATCATCCCGTTCTCACGTTCATCCTTGAATTTAGGAGAAAAAATCTCACGCTTACAGACAACGGTTGCCTGCGTATTCAATTCCAAAAAATAACGTAGTCCGCCCGTATGATCGCTATGACCATGAGATAATATCAAATAATCGACTTTTTGCAAGTCAATATGCAACAAGCGGGCGTTACGGATAAACAAGTCGGATGCTCCCGTATCGAAAAGTAACCGATGTCCCGATGTCTCAATATAAAGAGAAAGACCATGCTCTGCCTGCAATTTACGTCCATAGACACAATTCTCCACAAGAGTCGTTATTTTATAGCCCATGACACTTAGTTAGTTATCAAACGAATTATACAAAATAAAAAGTTCTGCCACAAAATTATAATAATTCTGTGGCAGAACAAGCAATCCAGTCAATTAAGTAATCGTAAAAAGGGGAAAAAGGTGAGGGTAGTGAGGGAGGAATTGCAACCTTTTATTTTTATATTTTATTTTTTCCTATCTATATTTTCTCTAAAAAAAAACACGAATGTTAGAAATCCTCCCTCACTACCCTCACCTTTTCCCCTCTTCTTGTAAAAAAAAGACGGCGGAAAATCTGGAAAACATAACCGTCTTTTCCAGATTTCCCGTCAGGTTTTAAAAGTTAAGTTCGAAACTATATCTCAAATATTCGAACAATCCATTTTATCATATTCTTTATGAATATCTTTAATATGGAAAACAAACAGTTACACCATCTTTCCCATATTATATGCTTCCTGCATGTAGGGAGTATCTTTAATCTCTCCTACTTTCCATGCACCGATTCCATAGACCGTCCCTTTTTCCTGTGGTCCTTCCAAGCAATCGAGGAAGCCACGGAAGCCGTCGATAGTACGCTCCATCATTGCTTTATCGTTTTCTGCTGCCGCAATAATGAAATAAAATTCCTTATTAGTTATTTCCGTATAACGTGCGCAACAGCGGTCAATCATTATCTTCATCTGCCCGCACATGGTGTAAAAATAGACCGGGGTTGCCATTACAATCACATCGGCAGCAATCATCTTCTCCACGATTTCCGCTGCATCATCCTTCTGTGGACAGGGTTTACCGTACATACTGCAAACACTACATCCCGTACAAGGATGAACCGTTTTGTCTTTCAGAAAAATCTTCTCTACTTCATTGCCCGCCTCGATAGCACCTTTCATAAATTCATCACAAAGCAAATCCGAATTACCACCTTTACGTGGACTGGACGAAATGATCAAAACTTTTTTAGCCATAACTTTCTTTTATTACTTTCATCTTTCAGAATTAATCAGTCTTTTCACTCTGCAAAAATAGACTATTTATAACATAGCGAATGTATATAAATTACAGAGAAATATACCCAGATTACAGATTCAAACATAACAAAAGATTTTTTCTACCAATATTTAATTTATATCTTTGTCCACAATACGAACAACATGATACAATGAAAAAAATACAACTGACCGACACACATAAAGAAAAGCTGTTTCAAATCCCCCTTTTCCGGAATTTGCCCTTAAACATTAAAGAATCCCTATTGGAGAAACTAGATTTCGTAGTCTATATAGCAAACAAGAAAGAGATAGTTGTTACGCAGGGAACGCCTTGCAACAAACTGTATGTGTTGTTGGAAGGGAAATTGCGCACGGATATTATCGACGGACTGGGAAATGAAGTGATGATTGAATATATCATTGCGCCACGCACTTTTGCCACTCCACATCTTTTTAGCTCGGACAACACATTGCCGGCTACTTTCACTGCCCTTGAGGACAGTGTGATACTTATGGCAACAAAGGATTCTACCTTTAAAGTTATCAGCCAGGACCCGCAAGTATTGCACAATTTTCTCTGCATTGCAGGCAATTGCAATATCTGTACCGTATCACGTCTGAAACCACTCTCCCGCAAGACTGTCCGGGAAAGATTTATCGTTTATCTGTTCGAGCACAAGAAGAAAGATTCCCTGATAGTGGAGATTACACATACGCAATCCCAACTTGCCGAATACCTGAATGTATCACGTCCCGCCTTATCGAAAGAAATTAATAAGATTATCAAGGAAGGGCTTATCACTATGGAAGGGAAACGGGTGGAAATTTTGAATAAGGCCGCTTTAGAGAAATTCATATAATAAAGAAACAGGGGCAGGGTTGAAACTAAGGAATAATTTGGCTCTTATATCGAAAACAAGTTAAATATATAAATGAGCCGAAGAGAAATAAAACTGTTTTTGCTATATTTGCAATCAGAAAGAAAAGCAAAAAAATATGACAGATGAACAATTAGGGCAAATGAAGCTTATCTTCAATTACAACGATGTATTCTACAGCTTCTTCTATGATGACCTCAGCGGCTGCGTACATCGCTCCCGCGAATATGCCATCAATTACGTCTATTCGGGTGAGATGATTCTCGACAATGGCAATGAGCAAATTCATGTCGGAAAAGGCGAATGCGTCTTCATACCGCGCGACCATCACATTACGATGTACAAGAAGACGAAAGATGGTGAACGCTACTGCGGTATCTTCCTGATGTTCACACGTCGTTTCTTACGTGAAATGTACGGTAAGTTGGAACAACGTAAAGTACCGACCAATACCGCGAAACTCAATTCCGGAGTGATAAAACTTCCGAAAACGGCCGAACTCGCCAGTCTGTTCGCTTCGATGACGCCCTACTTCGATCCGAAGGTGAAACCTGCGGATGACCTGATGCAACTGAAATTGCAGGAAGGTCTGCTCGCATTATTACATATCGACAAAAAGTTCGCGCCGACGCTTTTCGACTTCAATGAACCGTGGAAAATAGATATTCTGGAATTTATGAACGAGAACTACATGTACGAGCTCACGATGGAAGAGATGGCACACTACACGGGACGCAGCCTTGCCACATTCAAACGGGATTTCAAGAAAATCAGCGACCTCACTCCCGAAAAATGGCTTATCCGTAAACGACTCGAAGTAGCTTACGCCCTGATGAAAGAGGGCGGCAAAAAGGTCGTGGATATTTATGCCGAAGTCGGTTTCAAGAACCCGTCTCACTTCTCAACCGCCTTCAAAAAACAGTACGGTATGCCGCCGACCGCCACATTCGTGTAAATCGGAGCAAAATATATTGAGTTTTTTAATTAAATTATTTAAGCCTCACTGCGACATCGCAGTGAGGCTTAAATATCAACTTACAGCTTGTTCCTTACAGTAACCTTACGGTAAGGGCAGCCCTGATAATTTACCGGAAAATATAGAGCATACAATCTTCATAGCAATGTGTATGCTGATGCCATATTGTCCACCGCCAAACTTGATTATCATAAATTCAGAACTACTTTTCCAGCCATTTGCATGGAGCTTTTAAGAAAATAGATAGTTGAGCTTTTGAGTAACTCCTTTTGAGCCCGACAATAATGTGCCGCTTATTTTATAGCCGTACCTTTGCAATATGAAATAGAACAATAACCATTTAAATAATAGAATGATGAGAACAGCGAATTTTAAATCCGCAGCTATCGCAGCCTTGTTAAGTATGGGGTTGCTTACCGGCTGCACGAACGGTATTACAAATCAAAAAACAAGTAATCATATGGACACATTGAATCTTACACAGGAATGGGACAAAAAGTTCCCACAGAGCAACAAGGTTAATCATCGTAAAGTAACCTTCAAAAACCGCTATGGCATCACACTTGCCGCCGACTTGTACGAACCCAAGAATATCGAAAGAAAGTCCCTGCCATTGCCGTTAGCGGCCCTTTCGGGGCTGTGAAGGAACAGTCATCGGGACTTTATGCGCAGACAATGGCCGAATGCGGATTCCTCACCCTTGCGTTCGACCCCTCTTATACGGGTGAGAGCGGTGGCGAACCCCGTAATGTGGCATCGCCCGACATCAACACCGAAGATTTTAGCGCGGCAGTGGATTTCCTGATTGCACACCCCAATGTAGATGCCAAACGCATCGGTATCATCGGCATCTGCGGATTCGGTGGTATGGGACTGAATGCCGCGGCAATGGACACGCGCATCAAAGCAACAGTAGCTTCTACAATGTACGATATGAGCCGCGTGAATGCCAACGGCTATTTCGATGCCGAGGACAGTGCCGAAGTACGCCGCAACAAACGCGAGGCGATGAATGCTATCCGGACCCGTGATGCACAGAACGGCACGGCCACTCCCGGTACGCCCGGTCTGCCCACTAGCATCAAGGGCGACGAGCCGCAATTCGTCAAAGACTACTTCGATTATTACAAGACTGAACGTGCTTTTCACGCCCGTGCCATCAATTCTAATGGTGCATGGAACCCCACGATGGCTCTTTCGTTCATCAATATGCCATTGTTAACCTATATCCACGAGATTGACAATGCTGTATTGCTCATTCACGGCGAAAATGCCCATTCGCGTTATTTCAGCGAGGATGCCTTCAAACGCCTCAAGGGCAACAACAAGGAGTTACTAATCGTTCCCGGAGCCAACCACACCGACCTTTACGACCGGAAGATTCCGTTTGACAAACTGGAAACATTTTTCAAGTCAAACCTCAAATAAAATAAAAACATGAGTATATCAACTAAAAATAAGCATAACCACTTGTTGATGTTCATCCTCACACTCGGAGTATTCGGAATATTGAATACTGAAATGGGAGTAGTGGGCATCATCCCTATCATTGCCGAAACCTTCGGTGTTACGGTGCCGGATGCGGGTTGGACGGTCAGCCTCTTTGCGCTGATCATTGCCTTCTCTGCTCCCGTCGTACCGTTACTTTTTTCACGGGTAAACCGTAAAACGGTCATGGTGCTCGCCTTGTCCGTGTTCGTGATTTCCAACCTCGTTTCGGTCTTCACGACGAACTTTACCGTACTGTTGATAACCCGTGCGATTCCGGCATTCTTTCATCCGCTCTATGTATCCATCGCTTTCTCAACCGCAGCCTCTTCCGTTAGTCGGGAGGATGCTCCGAAAGCCGTTTCCAAAATCTTTGCCGGAGTATCGGCAGGAATGGTGCTCGGAGTGCCCGTGACGAGCTACATCGCCAGTGAATTTTCATTCTCTGCAGCAATGGTATTTTTTACCGTTGTTAATGCATTTGTACTGCTCGCCACTATTTTCCTCATACCGTCCATGCCCGTTAAGGAACGGTTATCGTATGGCACACAACTCAGCGTTTTGAAAAAACCCGTATTGTGGAACTCCTTCCTTGCGGCATTACTGATGAATGCAGCCATGTTCGGATTTTACAGCTACTTGTCCGATTACCTGATAACGGTTACAGATGTCTCCTTCAAGGTAATCAGCCTTCTGCTGTTTGTTTACGGCATGGCAAATATCGTCGGAAATATCGCAGCCGGAAAATTGTTGGCACAACGTCCTTTCGCCACGTTGAAATACGTACCTGCCATCATGGCGATACTTTATCTCGTACTTTACGGACTAGGGAAACTGACCGTACCAACGTCAATCGTCATTCTGATATTGGGAATATTCGCAGGTATTGCAAATAACGGGAATCAATTCATGGTATCTACGTCGGCAACCGAAGCACCCGATTTTGCCAACGGATTGTTCCTGACCGCCGCAAATCTCGGAACAACGTTGGGAACGGCAATATGTGGCATGTTCATAACCGTATGGGGAACACAATCATCTCCGTTGGGAGCTGTGGCATTCCTGCTTGTCGGAGTGGCAAGCATTATTATCAGGAATAGCTTAATGAGCCGCAATAAACACATAATGGCAGTGACAATATGAAGAAAACAGAACGACCAATAATCACTTTCCCGAATGGACAAACTGTTTGTCCGTTGGGACAAGGCACATGGAAAATGGGACAATCCGCCGCACGGCGGCATGAAGAAATACGGGCATTACAACATGGCATCGAGCTGGGAATGAACCTTGTCGATACTGCCGAGATGTACGACAACGAGGAACTGGTAGGCGAAGCTGTCCGCGACTGTAGAGAGAAAGTGCTTCTCGTGAGCAAAGTTTTACCGAGTAATGCAAGCTATCGTGGAACGAAACTCGCCTGTGAACGAAGTTTGCTGAAGCTCGGAACGGAGTATATCGACCTCTACCTGTTGCACTGGAAAGGACGCCATCCTTATGAAGAAACCGTTCGGGCGATGACCGAATTGCAACAAGAGGGAAAAATCCGTTTATGGGGTGTCAGTAATATGGACACAGCCGACATGGAACGTATTGTTTCACTGTCCGGTGGAAGCGGCTGCGCCACCGATCAGGTACTCTATAACCTCGGCGACCGGGGCATAGAGTTCGACCTCATGCCGTGGTGCGCTGCCCGTAGAATGCCGCTTATGGCTTATTCGCCCATCGGAGAAGGACGACTTCTGCACCACCATACATTGGTGGAAATCGCCCGGCGACACGATGTATCGCCTGCACAAATCGCATTGTCGTGGACGATGCGTCAGCCCGGTATCATTGCCATACCCAAAGCCGGTAATGTAACCCATGTGGAAGATAATTTCCGAAGCCTTTCCATTCATCTGACAGAGGAAGATTTGCATGATTTGGATACCGCGTTTCCCGCACCGGCACGGAAAATACCATTGGCAGGTTGGTAATAACATGAAATGCTATAAATTATGAACTATAATAAGAAAAATGAATAAAGTCATAGATAGTATGCTGGCACATCGTTCCATCCGTTCATACACCGACAGAACGGTAAGTGATGAAGATTTAAACTCCATCATCCGTGCCGTACAAGCCGCACCGAACTGGGTAAACCTGCAACTCGTTTCCATAATTGCAGTAAAGAATACCGACCATAGAAGACGTTTAGCCGAATTATGCGGAAATCAGGTACACATTGCCGAAGCTCCCGTATTCCTCGTGTTCTGTACTGATTACCATAGGGTGGCTCTTGCCTGCCATAAGAAAGAGCAAACGCTCGATGAAGTAATGCAGGACATTGACACATTGCTCGTGGGAGCTCATGAAGTCGGTATCGCTCTCGAAGCGGCTGTCGTGGCTGCCGAATCATTGGGATTGGGAACAGTCCCTATTGGAGATGTACGTAAAAATGTGCTGGAAATTGTCCATGAATTGCAACTTCCGGAATATGTCTTTCCTATGTTGGGATTATGTATCGGCTACCCCGCAGAAGAACCGGGATTAAAGCCTCGTTTTCCACAACAGGCTGTCTTTTTCGAAGAGACATATAAGACTGATTTAAAAGATAAACTCGCTGAATATGACGTTATCTACGCCCATTATCTTAAAGAACGTCCATGGAATAATCGTGTAGGCAACTGGACAGACCTGGCAGCTGATTTCTACCGACATCCGTTTCATTACAAAGGAGTTGCGGATGCCTTAAGTCAACAGGGATTTACCTCGGCTAAAAGCAGATATTCGGTATAGAGATCAAAGTCCTAAAATCCCGGTCAACATAAGTCAACCGGGATTCTCATCATTCTGTTTATTTCTCTACCATTTAGTGAAAAATACTTTCGGATTGATATTCAACGATACCCATCCCCAATCCTGCCAGCTTTTATGATTGCCGGTTTTCACAGCGTCCATCGTCTTCGTACCACGCATAAAAGAATATCCGGCAGAGAGTTTCACATCTTTCATGATCGACCAGTTTATCTGATAATCGACTTCCGAACCTAAATATTTCTTCAAGTCCTGAACCTTTACAGCTGTACTAAAATAATGGTAATTAAGTTCCATATCTACCTTGCCAGATAGACGGAAACGACCTCCGATACGAGCATCCATCAATCCCGGTGCATAACCGTTTGCAAATGTAGAAGCATAAAAATAATCCATTGCTCCATAGAATTTATGATGGGTCCCATAAAGAGGATCAAAAGCCTTATACTTACCGCCATTTCCTTTATCACCGCTTAAATAATCAAAACTAGCCACGGCTCCCCATGTCTGATTAAACGTATAGGCGGCTTGTATGCTACCCATCAAAGCTGAAACTTTCTCCGCAGCTTTATTCTTACCCATCTGATAGTAGAAAGCACCATCCAGATTCCAGTTACTATTCTTATAAGTGAGGTAAGTACCCATTGTTTGTAAATAGCGGGTATGAGAATCATCCGTGGCTTTATCACCCGTTTCCAATCCCAGATTCATAAACAACAAAGAAGCTCCGAACGGAACATTATCCGCTTTATAATGATACCAGACGGTTTGCATATTCTTATAAGGCTGTCCGGTAGAAGAATCATAGTAAGTACCTCCACTTGTTCTATTGTCATTATTCTGGTTAAAAGCAAGAATCAGATGGACTTCATTATTTTTGTTGGCATATCCCAGCTTCAATGCATCGTGGTAACGGCCCGCTACATTCCAATCCAGTCCTCCCAAAATACGTTCATCATCATAAATCAATGACTGACGTCCCAGTTGAGCAAAGAACCCTTCACCAAAGTTCAGTTTCGCCCAAGCCTCATTCAACATAAAACGCCCATTCTTCTCAATCTGCGGGTCTTGTCCCCAAACACCGACATGCTGTGCCGACATCTTTAGTTCCAGATCCGAACGTTTATAATCCATCGAGAGGCGTGCACGGTTATTGATGAAAGATGTAGGAGCTACCCCTTCATCCCGTGGAGTCAGTGCACCATTCCGATACTCCGCACGAGGTCTGATTTGCATAGACATCGTAAATTCATTCTCTTTCTCCGTGTTTTGTGTATATGCCATGCTTGGCAATAGCATAAGCAAGAATGACCAATAAAGTGTTTTCATTGATATTGAAGTTTAAGTGATTCGATATTTCAATTTAAATTATAAGTATGCACACTGACTCCTTGCGCGGCCGGAAGGTAATTGATTCCATACCAGCACATTTGCAACAGGACAAATGATACTAACAGAATAATCAACGCAGGACGTGCCTTCAATGGCTTGCCCAATCTGAAATGGATATACACCAGATAAGCGAACCAGGTAGCTGCCGCCCAAGTCTCTTTCGGGTCCCAAGCCCAGTAATGTCCCCAGGCTTCTTTTGCCCAGATAGCTCCGGTAAGCATACCTAATGTCATAAATGCCAGACCTACATAGGTGAGGTTGTCACACAAATCCATTTCTTTCCGTTCAATCTCCTTCTTTTTGAACCAAAGCAGATAGACGGCCATCACCGTCGCCGCTCCCAACATAGCATAAGCAAACATATACACAATGACATGAGGGGCAAACCACGGGCTTTGCAAAGCAGGCATCAACGTCTTATTATGAATCTCCGGTTTGAAGATATTGATACAAATAAAGACCAATGAAAGGATACAACTGAAACTTAAAATCCATTTATACTTCCAGCGTGCATAGGTTATCAATCCCGCCAACGGAAGGAAGAAAGAATACCACAGCCGTGTCTCTCCCATTGTCCGCATCGGAGGACGTTCTAATGAAATCCACATTCCGATAATGAAACTGAAGAAAATAGCCAGACCTAAGAAAGTAAATCCATAAGCCCATCCCGTTTTTGTACCTTTCCAGGCAGCAAAAGCTCCCAAAGCCCAACAAACCAGTGCGGCTATTGCAAATAGTATAAAGTATTCCCAACTCATGCTTTGTCCTCCTCTTTCCTCTTTTGTGCGCTGACAAACAGACAGATGGCTCCTGCCATCATCATTATTATTCCTGTGTAAACAACCGGCAACCACGGATCGCGAACCAACTCGAAGACACTGATATCGCTCCATCGTCCCTTTGTTTCATCGTAACTAAGTTGATAAATTTTCCAACCTTCTATCTCCATCGGGCGGTTCACTTCAATGGTTCCTCCCGTGATCGTTCCTTCTTGTGTGTAAATCTTCACTTCCGATACAAATCGCTGCGGTTCCCGTTCCGGCATTACAATACTGGTTAAAGAATCCAGCCGGATTGCCTTATAGGGAAAAAGAAAACTACCGCAACTTACCCATCCCTCTTTGGTTGTTTGATTCTTCTGATTGACTGCTTTCAGATAGACAGCATAAGTCGCTCCCATCGAATGAAATTCAGTAAACTTCAAAGTATCTTCGGTAGCCACAGAAGCAGCCATCGGAATAGATTGCTCAATAGTTAGCTGCCAGTCCTGCAAGCTGCCATTTGTCACTCCCTCTTCCAACAATACATGTACAGGAGATTTTTCGGGAAGCGTACGGCCGGTTTCATTATCAATCAACATCAGTTTCGGAGGATATTCGTCGATAGTGAAATCCTTCAGTTCGATAGCCAGCGGAAGTTCAATCAGTTGACCTTTATCATCCGTAGCCCGCCATTCGGCACTTCCCATCCGGGTTGTCATTTTCAACCTTTGCATATCGGCATTTCCCAAAGTGGCTGTTATCAGTGCAATAAACAATCCGATATGATTCAGTAGGAAAGAAATCCTGCTGATCTTCAAAGAGAAACCGGTGCGAAGGATTGTCAGCCCCAAGGCGGTGACCATCCAAAAGTATAGCAGGACAAAAGGCCAGGAAGAAATCATCTGCGAAAATCCCAGCAGATCAGCCGGAGCATGACCGGAAGGAGCCTGCCGGATCAGTCCCATCACTACCGTCATGCCGACCACCCACAATAGAGACGAGACAGCAGCGGAATAATGACTCAACCATCCGAATAAATAGACACGTTTGCGAAGAAGGTGCATGGCTACCAAAGCAATGATATAAACCACTAACACAATCACATTGACCGGACAGGCAAACAGGTCCCAATGTATGGCTCCCACTGTCATTTGCAGCAATAGCCCTATCACCAGTAATCCTGCGCCAATCACCAGCCCTTCTTTATAACTCCATGGTTTGCTCCACATATATAAATTCTCTTATTTCTGTGCCAGACGGCCGTTTTCTTTCGCTTTCTCCAACCATGCCGGAACAGTTGTTTTCAGGAATTTCTCCTTAGCCGCTCTTTCAGCATCCATATCCAAGCCGATATATTCCTGTGCTTTTGCCTTTGTTGAAATGTCCGGCATCGGAACATCTCCCGTATATCCATTCTTTGCCAATACTTTAGATACAGCCAGACGGGCTTGCATGGCACGATCCAATCCATGAGAAAGAATTCTCTGAATTTCCTGCGGTGCATGGAATGAACCTCCGTGTGAAGCTACTCCGAAGTCCCAACGCCATTGTGCCTGACGAATCAGTGCGAGCACATCTTTCATCTGTGTTTCTGTAGCACCCTTGTCCCAGGCAAATTTAGCTTCGATATGTGCTTTTGCCAATTCCTGTTCCAGACGGTTACGGATTTCATTCGCTTTACGTTGGCGTTCGTACACATTATTACGTAAAGTCTCTTCACTTTCGCGGTGACAAACCTGACAGGTGCGGTCAATCATAGCCAACGGGCTTTGGATATGGTGATCGCTGAATTTCACACCACCTTCACTCTTATACGGCATGTGGCAATCGGCACAAGAGACACCTCTCTGTCCGTGGATACCCATCTGACAAATCTCATAGTCAGGATGCTGTGCTTTCAGAATCGGAGTACGGCTCAATTTATGAATATAATCATAAAAACCGGCCTCATCATAATAAGCCTCCATATCTTCTACCGTAAAACCTTTGTCCCAGGGGAAAGTCAGATACTTACCATCCCCTTTGAAATAATATTCCACATGACATTGTGCACATACCAATGAACGCATCTCCTGCGGAGTAGCTTTAGTGATGTCTTTACCCTGACGTTGGAAAGCCTCTATCAAAGCGGGACGACTGATATGAAGATTCATTGTTTCGGGATCATGACAATCGGAGCATCCGATAGGATTCACAATTTCGGCGCCCATAGCCCCCCATTTATTGTTATAGAAAGAATCGACACCCAATGCCTCCATCATACGGGGAACATCCGGACTCTTACAAGTCCAGCAGGTAGACGGTTGAGGACCTTCGGTCGGGCTCATGGGCGAACCGGTACGCAAAGATGCCGTAATATCCTCAATGGCATGCATGTGTCCCCGTGGAGTGGAATAATCTTTTGAGAAAGCATATCCCGCCCATAGAATCACCATTTCAGGACGTTTTTCCAAAGCATCTACAGCAATATTTCCATTAAATTCACTCTCAAAGTCAGTCTTTGCAGTCTCCGTCCAAGTCTGGTATTCACGGGGAAAGTCATCCTTAAACAGTTCATTTCGTGCTTCAATCCCTTTGATAACGTTTTTACGGTTATTGAAAATGCTGGCAACTTCCGCCCTCCGTTCCATCAACGCAGAAACGCATAATCCCAAAACAAATACAACGACCATTGAACCTCCGAACAACAGCCATCCTTGCCATGATTTTAATTTCTTTTCCATTGTATATCGGTTTTATTATTTTATTACGTATTTCATTTCTTATTTATCTTTCTGATTCACCATCTTCCGGAGCCATTCGGGAACAGGCGATTCCGGAAGAGGAACAATCGCTCCCGGAGTACCGGACAGGGAATTCTTTCCACCATGAGGAACATCACGATGGCAATCCCAGCAAGCCTTCCCCTCTCCTACCTGTGACATCATATAATCAATCTTCCCCGTCTTCACAAATTCCGTATTGAGTTGTGTATGACAGCGGATGCAATTATTCATAATCACTTCGGAACTGGCTTTATGAGCCTGAATGACCTGCGGCTCGCTTTTGGTAAGAAATGCAGCCACGTGTTTCATACCGTCCATACCTTTAAAGGTCCATTTCTTCACAGCATTTTCATGCGGCACATGACAATCATTGCAAGTGGCATTCCGGGCATGTGAACTATGGAACCAGGTTGCATAGTAAGGAGTCATAATGTGACAATTCACGCATGCAGCCGGGTCATCTCCAAGATAGGTATGCGCCCGGAGCATATACATAAACAGTGCTCCTCCACCCACAATAACACCGCCAATGATGACAGCCGCTACCTTCCATTTATAAGAAGGAAAGAGTCGATTTATTATTGGAAACTTCATCATACGAAAAAGTATTTTTCACAAAAGTAAAGGATTGGAAACAAAAAAGGTGTAATAGATATTACACCTTTCGAAAGAAAAAATACTCATTACGTAAAAAAACAGAATGGGAATGTGTCAAACGTCCCTTTTTGACCTCACCTCATTCTTTCTCTATGTATTGTCTTATTCATCATGGTGATGGTCTTCGTCTTCCACCTCATTACTTAATTTGATATTGCGTGCGATATAAGATTCGTTACCTGCGGCATCCGTGCAATAAACCATCAAATGATAATCTCCTGCAGTAGCATTGGCCGGTATTACAATATCGTGATGATGAATATGGGCGGTTTTCTGTCCGGACACATCGTAGGATCTGTTGAAACTAAAATCTACTGTTTCCTGTGCAGCCCTGCTATTACCTCCGTGTGAATGGTGGTCGAAATTACTATGAATTTCAATCTTATAGGATTTCAGCATGACATCATCCGACAAATCCATTTCAAAATGAACCCCATGTTCGTTTCCTATCTCCAAAGCCTGACCTTCTTCCGGTTCGTGAAGTTCAATCAGAGGTTTGGTCGTATCACTGGAGTCATCATTATCACAAGAGGAAAACATGAAAGTAACTGTTGCCAAAAGGCTAATCATTGGGAGATAAAATTTATTTTTCATTTCAGTAATTTTTTAAATGGAACTTTGATTAATATCTGGAAGTTACGTCCCGGTTCGGGGATTTCAACTTTCCTGTAAAAACTAAGATGATTGTAATATCGGGTATCGAATATATTCCGGGCGGTCAGGGTTATTTCAATCTCATTGTTTCCACCTATCGGAATATTCAATGAACCACCCAGATGAAAGAGATTTGCTCCGGCTGTACGGTCTTCGTTACGGTCCACTCTATTTTGCCGGGCAATGCTCTGCCATTCTGCATACAACATATACCGATTCTTTTGCCAGGTTAATGTATTGCGCATAACAGGAGGTGGCGAGAAACTCAATGGAATATGTTCATCACAATTATAGGTGTAAACGTATTCAGCGGAAATCCGATAATTGAAGTTGCGCAGAAAATCAACATCTACGGTAGCTTCAGTTCCTGCAAATAGCGCTTCTGCTCCGGTATAGCGATAGATTTGTCCGGCATGAGGTAACACAGACCACTCTCCGGTAGGACGCAGAAAGATGTAATTGCTGAACCAACTGACAAATGGAGAGACGGAGAAAGAAATTCCCCGGTACTTCAGATGATAAGAAGCGTCTAGTTGCCAGCCTTGTTCGGACTTTAGGTTTGCATCTCCCTGTTCATGGCGGAAAGTGCCGTGATGTACACCGTTGGCAGCCAACTCATTCGCACCGGGCAGGCGGAAACTACGCCCGATATTCACCTTTACCAGATGTTTGTCGGAGGGAGTCCATACCAATCCCAGAGAAAGAGAATAATCACCGTAGTGCTTATTCACAGAGTGACTGTTCCACTTGTAGAAGTCTATCTGTTCCGGATCATAGCCCTGTTTCCGAAGATAATCGGCAAGGTAAGTATCTTCATGCGAAGAGATATTCATATATCCGTAGTCATATCGCACTCCTCCGCTGACTGAAAACACATTGTTGGGTCTGTATGTCGTAAGCCAAAGCATTCCGGTAGTGGAACGGCGATATTCAGGCAGTAAAAACGAATAGCCGGAAATGTCGTTCCGTTGATGTTGTCCATCCCACCCCAATGTATGTTCCCACGAAGAAGAACCAATAAAACGAGCTTTCACCGAAGCACTGAAAGTGTTCAGATTAAAAGCAAGTTCCTTGTCGGGGTCTTTCTCCGGTGCGGGTTGCGAACCATAGTGAGTATGGAAAGCACTCCACTCTTCACGGTGATTGTTCTGGAAACCTAAATCGCCTGACAAGATCAGTTTCTCCCATGCATATTGCTGGTGGGTGGTCACTTTCAGGTGATTCACTTTACTGAATGACAATTCAATATTACGGCTGTCTCCATCATCTTCCACACGTGACGCATCGGGTATGCCATGTGCCCCCGGAAAGAATCCCGTCTTTTGATATACATTACTCACAGCATAATTCGCTTTATAGGCTCTTCGTTGATATTGGGTAAAAAGTCCGATATTGCGTTCAATGCCTGCCGTATTCTTGAGTTTACGCCCATATATGGGAATTCTTTGTGTCAGGTAGACAATAGAATCCGTCGGAATACGATAGTCACCGAAATGTTGTTCCGAATAACGAATATGGGAGTACCAGGCATTCTTCCTGATTCCCAGCATCAGTGATCCTCCGATGGTTCCATTGACTGATTTACCCAGCAGTGTGACATCTCCGAATACACGATTATCAGCAGGAACAGCCGACGGAACAACATCAATCACTCCTCCCATTGCATCACTGCCATAGAGCAGTGAGGAGGGTCCTTTCAATACATTGACTGCTCCGATATTGAAAGCATCCAGTTCTAGTCCGTGATCGGCTCCCCATTGTTGTCCTTCCTGTTTGATTCCGTTTTCCAATACAGCAATCCGGTTGAATCCCATTCCGCGAATCATCGGTTTGGAGAAGCCCGAACCAATATCCATTGCCTGTACTCCGGGAATATTCTCCATCGCCTGCATGAAGTTTCCTGTAAAATGTTTGCGCAAAAAATCCTGATCGGCTACATCAACCGTAAGGGCAGACTTTTTCGCTTGACGTTGCTGGTACGTTTCGGTTACCACAACATCAGGCAAAAGCATGCTCTTGATTGAATCGGATTTCTGTGCATGGACGGATAAGGTTACAAATAGCCCTATTACGCCCGAAATAATTCCGATACGCATCAATTACAATCTTTTATTTAATGTGTAAAATGAATGTAAGGATAGATTGAAAGCCAATCTATCTCCATTGAAAATATGAGTATGTAATCATGCGACCGGAGGCCCGCGTAAATGATGCGAATAAGTTCGTTTGCAAACAACCTTATCCTGGTAAATAATCGGCTCGTAGGGCACGAGCGTCAGTGTGCAATGAAATTCTATCGGTTGAGGTTCAGTAAAGAAAGAAAGGGAGTATTGGCAGATCGCACAATCATCAGATGATTGGTGAGAATGCTTTGCATGGGAACACGACTTTTCATCCTCACTTCCATGATAGTGAAAGGTCTTCACTACAAAGAAGGGAATGAATGTCATGAATAACATCCATGCTATATATACCCTTATATTTTTCTTTTGATACATTCTCCCTCTATTGATTAATAGAATAGCGGGACAAATATAACAGTATGAAAAATAATCAGCAAGTTATACATCTTAATATGTGTTACCGTGAATGACAAAAAACACAAAGCTGTCAGTAACAGCACGAGGATTTTTTAGTTGATTATCATTCTTCCTGTTGCCAGACATAAAACACGGTTCTTCCAGCTCCACGTTTACGAAGAATCCCTTTCTCAATGAAAGTATTCAAATCATCTATTGCTTTCAGTCGGGAAAGTCCGGTCAGGCTACTATATTCCAATCGGGTAATACCACCATTTTTCTTTAGAAATTCCTGTAAAAGCTGTTGGCGTTGCTCCATAGAAAATTCCACTTTTTGAGAAGAGTGTTTGGATTTATCCACACGTTCCAACTCTATTTCACGCTTAATCTTCCTTTTGAACTCTTTGGAAGTGCGCAAATGCACATTATCAAAACAGATTGATTCGGCACGAATCTCACGTTTAGTCATTACTTTATGCGTACATTTCAAAGAGATGCTAAAATGCCCGAGTTCGCCAAGTTCTACGATATATCCCTCTGCTAACGTTTCGGCTAGTTCATCCAATACAACTCCTACTACCGCATCTATCACGTTATAGTTAAAAGTCTGGGAAGAACGAGATACACGTTCCATGAATTCTTTCTTCGAGTAAGTTCCATTTGGAACGATACGGGCATGCAAAGGCTTTTGTTCTCCGGTACAATCAGGATCCGGTGTTTCATACAAATCATATTGAGCACTCATAAGTATATCTTTTTATTAGTTCATACATTTATTACTTTCACTACGTATATTTAATCGCCTGTTCATTGAACTTTAATCTTCAGTTCATATAAAAATAATCGTCTGACAGCTGTATCTTTTTCGTCTGACAGTTGTCAGACGGAAAGATAACAGTTGTCAGACGAAAGTTCAACAGCTGTCAGACGATTAATTGATCGCATACAAAGGTATAACTTTATGCGATACGACCTTTAAATCCTAGGAGGAAAAAGACAATTCCTCCCAAGAATTTAATCACCCAACAGTAATTTAGTCACAGCGGCAGTATTCAATGCCCATTCACGAGTATATATCTCGTCCGCTTCCGGAATATCAACTAACTTCAATCCCTGTGCCTGTGCTTTGACAGCTAACAGTTCACCAACAGTTGTTTTCGCTTCCAGCTTATCCAGATACTTTTCAATGGTCTGTGTATCCAAAGAAAGAATCGTCTGTCCACCAAAAGGTATTTCCAGCCAAACGATTTCCCGTTCTTTCACTTTCAGAACTCCGAAAACAAGCCCTTTCTGCAAACTTTGGGAAATACGTACCTGATGCTGTACGCAAGAAGGATCGTAAGCTACTCCTGTTCTTTCCGATATCTTCATTGGATAGGCAGAGTTCATCCAACCTACCACCAGATTAGGAGAGATAGTCCCGTTGCTATATGCATTGCAAGTGAAAGCGACATATTCCGCACCTACACGGTTCAGTTCATTCAAATCCAGCTCGATATATTCAGCAGTACCTTTCTTATTAGGAATACTTCGGATATCCCCGCTATGTTTAGCGCCAATAGCTTGCAAGTTGAAGAAGGAACAAACTTCTGTTGTGGAAGGCAAAGTGATATGACAACTCAAGTCCATGTCAAGATGCTGTGCCGGAAGCCCTTTTCCCCACTGCATAAACAATCGCACTTTATCCCCCTCTACCGGGAAACGCGTTCCCTGCAAAGCACAGGAAGTATCCTGAATTGTTTCACTACGATCGCCGATAGCCAACGGGATATGGAACAACATAGGGTCAATATACATACTTTTGTTTTCACTTTCGGCAGCTGCATTGGCAAAACGGGCAGCTACGACTTCCTTACACAAATCCTGTACATCCTTCACCATCGCTTTTAGCTGATCCTCCATATACAGACCCACCAAATAATGTGGTTCTATCAAAAGAGCATTCCCCCCTAAAGGTTTCACCATTCTCTTATGTCCCGGTTCAAAGTAGTTCTCCGCATACATACCCAAAGTAACTACCAAACGTGCCGGCAACAAATGAACTACTTCTTTAAATGCAGCCAACGTCTCTTCAGCTCCGAACCAAAGCATATTCGCAAATAAAGAACGTGCAAACATACCCGGTCGCTGCTTTAACAAAGCAAATGTCTGTTCCGCATCCGCCTTCAAACGGTTGCGCTCCACTTCTCCTTGCCACACAGTATATGCCTGGCGGTAGAATATATCCATCAATTCCTTCAAATTTCCGAATTCCGGCTTACGGGCATATTCCGCCAGACGCAACGCACGTATCATACGTACCCACATCTCTCTTTTCGGATGCATGATTTCGCAAGCCTTCTCCGGAGCCATTGTCAGGTTGTTCAACCAAAGAGCTACCATTTTACATTCACGACGCGTATATTTCAACTTCAACTCCTCACGCTTCGCTTGAGCTGCCGAACGACTTTTATCCAAAACTCCACATATATGTGTGTTGTTTCTACCTGTTTTACGGATAATAGTCTTAGGCTCTATGATTTGCAGGAATCCGGTTTTCTTATACCACAGATAACGCAATATATCATTCGGAGTAGAGAAATAGATTTGCGCTTCCTGCGCTCTATCCTGTTCCACCAATGTATCTATCACCAACATCAATGTCTCCTTCATTTTGATTTCGACTGCCGGTAACGGAAGTTCGCCAAGCATTATTTTCAAGCTATCCGCTTGTGTGGCATCAAGAGCTGTACGCGATTCAAGCAAGTCACAGAAAAAAGCATTCAGCTCCTTGTCCTGCCAAAGTTCCAGCACTTTCAGTTTACTTCCCTGTCCGAAATATTCCGTAGTAGCCGTTTGGAACAGGGTTCCGCAGAACGGACAACCATTGTATCGTTCCATAGGGAATGTATTATCAGGGATCACGTGTCCGCAAGGTAGTTTAACGCCTTTCTGGCTATTAAACAGGTTAGCGATCCATGTAACCAGATGATCCAAGCGCGTTTCTCCGGTAGGTACATCCCACCCTTTCACCAATGGAGACCAGTTTAGCGTCACGCCTAATGCTTCTTTCATCACCTGAAGAATCATCATCTGTTGAGCCGGATATAACTGATTAATGGCATGCAGCAGTTCTTCGGACAAGCTATATCCTACTTTACGGAGTTGGGCTACCAATGCAATGGTAGTCGAAGTCAACTCTTCCTGCTTTTTCTCTTCTTCTATCAAAGGCAAATAGATTGCATTCTGCCTGATAGACACTTTCAACAAATCTTTATTCATAACTTTGTTTTTTTAAGTAAGGTAATCGGAAGACTGTGAATCAATGGAGCATTCCTGCGGTTTTGAAGTAAGTCTTCCTTGACCTTAGTTGATAAAAAGAGGTAGAACAGGCCGGATTCGAACCAGCGTTATCCACCGTTAAGAAGTAAGCCCCGGTTGACCTCATTTCAGATAATCCCGAAGCTGCTGTCCTACCTCTATATTTATTTTTTGTGGAGCAGGCCGGAGTCGAACCGACGACCGTCACAGGATAGAAGTAAATCTTAATTGACCTTTTTCATCAGGATAATCTCAAGATTATGTATGATGCTCTACCCACTGAGCTACTGCCCCTTTACGAAACAGGAAAACAGATAATCGTATGAGTGATTTCCATACCTTAAATGAGTTGTTGAAGTAACCCGTACTTGACCTGTTTTCTTGTTTCTTCGACAAAGATAGATGCAGTGGTACGCAGCCTTTTTGCGCAACTAGAACTTTTTTGCTCTTTTGAAGAAAAAAATAAATTCCAATACCTACACCGTTTAAATAGAAATCAGCGATTTGCCTTACGATTCTTTACTTCTTCTACAAGTTTTGTAAACGACTTCTCCTTTTTACGTTTCTCATGTTCGGAAGCAGAAAAGTGCCACGCTTCCCGGCGAAGTTTCAGATAGCTTGTATAAACTTTATAATCTAACACGCCGCTATTGACTGCTTTTAAAACAGCACAACCCGGTTCGTTAATATGCTTGCAATCTTTGAAACGGCACGATTCTGCATAGTCAGAGATTTCAAGTACTTCGGCCAGTGAATCTGGATTGTCGATAACCAAGCCAAATTCACGCACACCCGGAGTATCGATTAAAACACCCGAATCATTCATCAATACCATTTCCCGACGGGTTGATGTATGCCGGCCTTTTCCTGTGGACAGGCTTATATCGGAGGTAAGCAACACAGATTTTTCACAGAGTGCATTTACCAGAGAACTTTTCCCGACACCCGAAGAACCGACAAACACAACAGTTTCTCCCTCTGATATGGATTCCCGCAACCGGAGAATCGTTTGGGGTTGATGAATGCTCGTAAAAAATACGGGTATCTGATTGGAGATATGATTTATTTGTTCTTCAACACTCTGCCTGTCAAAATCTAAATCGGATTTATTAAGTACCAATACAGGCTTGATGTTTTCTTCTAATACCTGAACCATAAAACGTTCTACTCTGCGGACATTGAAATTATCGTCAAGACTCTGCACAATAAATGCTTTATCGACGTAAGAAGCAATGGCCTGCTTATCGGCAACTGTACCACTTTTCTTGCGATACAATGTCCGCTCACGAGGTAGCATATAGACAATAATCCCTTTATTCTCATCAAATGGTTGAAAAAGCACCCAATCACCCGTACAGGGTAATTCAGCATCAGATTTCCCATACATCATGTTTCCCGTGAGTTCACACTGAAACAATCCGTTTTCGGAAACGACCTCGTAGCAGGTACGATGTACTATGGATATACGTCCATGAGGAAGAGTGCTGTAGAGTGATTCTTGTTTTAGTTGGCTTAGTTTATCATTCCAGCCATACCAGTTTAAATTAAAGTCGAATTTGTGAATTGTTTGATTTTCGTTATTCATGATCTTAATGTATACAGCGTACACGTTACAAAGCACCACGATGCTTTTAGCACCCTTGTACGCAAGTTAAAAATTGAAATTATAAAGACATAAAGAGTACTCCCGGAAGGAATCATCCGAGAGCAAACGAAAGGACAATCTGTATCAGAAACACAGATTGTTTACTAAACCAAATCCGATTTATTATTTCTTGTCATGCGACAAAGATAGACTATTTTTATTTAATGGCAAAACGAGCCGTCATTTCATACCGTAGCTTGATAACCCGGTACTGCTCGGTAGCTGCCGCACCCATGCTTACATTGCTCTGCGCTTCGAAAGGAAGATAACGGCTTATGTTATTATCGGCAGGTTCGATGATACGAATCACTTCACCCAACTGCTGCCCCATCGCTTCCACCAGATAAGATGCTTTCTCACGGGCAGCCTTCAGTGCTTCAATCTTACCTTGTTTCCGATACATTGGCAAATCCTTATGTTTGAGTTCTCCGATGCGCATGGACTCAATTCCCCACGTATTGACTGAACGAATAATAGAGTTAATCTGCTCAAAATCCGTAAGCCGGATATCCAATTGCTTACCTATCAGAAACTCCTTTCCTCTCTGACGCCAATAATCTCCTATTTCCTGTGTGCGGATAGCATCATCCGTTATTCCTATTTTGCGCAAACTTTTACGCAAATCTTTCTCTATCATTGCCAATGGCACTTTCGTATGAAAATCTTCTTCTTTTTTTGATTTACCGGTGTATTCTTCTTGCCAATACTCCTTAATCTGAACCAGAAAATGAATCTCATCCGGAACGACTTCTATTTCAGAAGAACCGGTCACTTCAACGTATCGTCCATCACTTTCCTGTGCATTCACAACGATACTCCAAGTAAACAAAACAAAAGCTAATAAACATACCTTTTTCATATCTTCAATCTTAATAGTACAACCTCTTTTACAGAATGCGAATTATCATTTCACAAAGCTATTAAAAAAAACTGTAAAACCGATTTTATCCCAAGAAATCAATCAGGCTTTTTCGATCCATCAAAATAGTATCGCCATTCTTTACCTTACACTTGGAAGATGTTTTGCCGGAAAGTAAAGAAATATACCCTTTTTCAAACAGCAGCTTCAAGCGGGTACTGGAAAGAGGCAGACATCTTTTTATCAATGAGGATAATTTAAGGCTCAAGTCGAAATCACACTTGACTTGGATACTTATGATCTCACTACTCATATTCAGGATGTCTTCTAAAGAGACGGTATTTATCACCTCATATTCAACACTGTCATAATCTAATTGAAGATTATTCCTACTTGCCACTCCGGCAGAAAAGGCATATTGCCAGGCAACTTCCCTGTCATTCATAGAAAAGCTGTGAAAGAGCTTTTTATCAATCAAGTCGGGTTTAGTTCGTGACAACAGAGTCATATTACAAGTGTTATCACATTTCACACATCTATAAATCAGCCAGACATCAATGTTTTTCTTCTGTGCATTCATCCTGAACTTATCACTGCAATAAAAGCGGTCACTATCACAGTGACTGCATTTCTTAATTAATAAGGGGCAATTCTTCACCCTTATCTCCCATGTAAATGTTGTTTCCATAACTATACAAAAGCGATTATCTTTCTTTGTGAATCAATTATATTTCTCCGCAAAGTTGGATAATAGCCATTTGTATAATTCACAAGATGTCACAAGACGCCCTGAAATTTATCTGTCAAGCTCATCCATCATCTTTATAATCTGTTCTTTCAACTTATCCAGAAATTGGGTTCTGCTTTTCTTTCTATTCCTGATTTCCAAGAATATACGATAAAAATCACCTATCTCGATATTAAACAGTGTTTCGCAACAAAAAGCAATGTCTTTCAAACTCGTATTTCCATTACTAAAGCATTTACCTGCATACAAGGCGTAGATAAACTCAACCAAAGCAACTTTACTGTCCGTCCATTGCAACAGTTTACTGTCTACAATGGAAGTGAATTTAAGATGAAGTTTCTCTGTCAGCTGCTCTATTTCCTCCGACACATATTCTATCAAGCGATTATTCGCCAGAATTTCTGCAACACTCGAATCATGCAAGGTGGTAAAAGAAATATCTCTATCCAGTAGATGACAATGTATATCAGAAAGAATATCATAATTCTCCCGAATGAAATAGTGGCTATCAAGCTCTGTCCGACCGACACGATAATATTCATAAAAGTCATTATTCAAAAATGATTTTTGCAGGTTCTCCAATTCAATCTTCAGATATCTGCATTGGGATGACAGAGATTTGTCGATACGATTCTTTTCAATCTGATACAAACGGACATAAAACATCAACAGACCGGAAATCTGCGGTTTCGATACTTTAAAGAAAAGAATCTCTTCTTCAGCACTTCGAAACTGATATCCGGCAACAGCTGTTTTCAGCGAGGTCAGTGAAACCTGTACGACACCAATGATCTGCCTGATTCTATCCAAAGGATCAACCGTCTGAAGCTCAATCCTTTTTATTTCTTCTTCTATGTTCAGCTTACTATTTCTTACGAAATTTTCCATTCATTCTCAACGCACCCACCACTCCCATCTGATTAGCATAAACCGGACTAAAAGCCTGAATACCTTAATTGCATCAGTTTTGAAAAACGATGCAGTGAATAATAAAAATGATAAAATGAAAAACCTGTTCAAGTATAGAACTACTCAAACGAAAGAAATTAGCCTGTGGTTTATGAGGCTAATATTAAGCTATAACAAATTTAAGAATTGTGCCCAAAATCATTGCTTTTAGAATTCAGATGCAAATATAATTGTTTTTTTAGGATGACATGAAGTTTATATGAATTTTTGAAATAAACTCACCAGAAGTATAGAAAAATAGTATCTTTGCCTCCGACTTTTCACAGATACTGTGAGAAAGCAATTCTTTTAATTATATAAATAAAAAAGACTATGATCAGATTAAATGTTTTTGTTCGTGTAAACGAATCCAACCGCGAAGAAGCAATAAAAGCGGCAAAAGAACTGACTGCCTGTTCTTTAAAACAAGAAGGATGCATTGCTTATGATACTTTCGAAAGCAGCACGCGTCCTGACGTTTTCATGATTTGCGAAACTTGGCAGAATGCCGAAGTATTGGCAGCACACGAAAAATCTCCTCATTTCGCTCAATATGTAGGTATCATTCAGAAATTGGCTGAAATGAAATTGGAAAAATTTGAATTCTAAATGAATTACGAGGCTGTTCGAGAACAGCCTCATTAAATCCGCTATTCCTCTATCTTTCCGAGTAGAATTAGTCGAGTTTCTTATGGATAAATATTCCTTCAATCCAATAAGTTGCATGATTCGATTCAAATTTCAACAAGACATAACCGGGATCAGTGGGGCCACCGGGAAAATGATTGATAAACCAGTCCTGCCAAAGTTCCTGCTTCATCTTTTCGTCAGTTACAACTTCCACTTTCCCCGTTAACGCCACGCTGTCTCCTTTATCCTGAAAGCATAATCCTGCTTTCGGATTCGATAAGAAATCAATTGTTTTTAGTGAATCTGCTCCGGTAGACATCCAGATAGTGGAAATTCCTTCTGTCAGGATTTTGCTCATCGGTACAGGGCGGGGATAACCTTCTTTATTCACAGAAGCAAGGGTAACTACTTCACATCTCTGCAACAATTCTGTTGCTTTCTCTTTCATTGTTTTTGTGGTCATAAGCTGATTGGTTTTTATTAATCTTGCAAAGGTAACGGCATATCTTCCCATTCTATTGTAAAAAAGCGACTTTTACCTAATCTATCTTTGTGGTTCGATATAAGTAAGTGTGGTTTCTTCCGGAACGGTTAGGGAAAGAAAAGACGCAGGAGTATTGCCGGACATCGACTTAATCTCTTTTGAAAAATGCGCTAAATCATAGTATCCTGCATCAACTGCCGTAGTCAACAGATTGGCTGATGTTGTGGTTCTCAACAATTCCACAGCATTCTTAAATTTAACAATACGGCTGTATTCTTTAGGAGTAAATCCGGTATAATGCTTGAACTTTCTCTCAAAATGACGCTGACACAAACAGACATCATCCATCAAGCTGCGAACTGAACGTTTTCCTTTGGAATGATTAATCATGTTCACTGCCATAGCGACATGAGAATCGGCAGGCTGATAATGACGCGCCAAATATGCCAGCAAATATTCTTCCACTACTCGTATTCGATCTGTGACATGCTTCTGCTCACCTAATTTTTCAATAAAAGTGTCATCAAAAACAGCCTTCATCTCATTAGTACTGACTCTGCTATTCACAAACTCGTGTAGAGGCAGGTTTGTAAAGCAAGACAAACCACAAGGTAAAAAACGAACGCCAAACATGTGAATCGATTCTGTATAAGTGACGAGTTCCGAATATTTTGTCATAGGTCCTACAAAATAGGAACGATAGGGTTGCATAATCAGACTCCCTTCTTCAACAGCATTAGCCACCTCTCCCAGCGTAAATATAAAATCGGTACAACCATCCGGCAGAATATGGATGCGCATACCATAATCCGGATTGCCCTTAAACTCCCAATAGCTATCAATGTAGGGAACAAGTAAATGAGAAGGCTGATATTCTGTATACATGGATCTATTTTGTACGCAAATATAGCGAAAATAAATTCTAATCAATGATGCGTCCGTTTGCCTTTGCCTTTTGAAGCCATTCAGGGACAATCTCTTCGAGAAATTTATCTTTGCCTACCTTTTCGGCAGCCATATCCAAACCGATATATTGCTGCGCCTTTTCTTTCGTTGTGATATCCGGAAGCGGAACATCACCAGTATATCCGTACGTTCAATTTGAAGGGGTCACTTTCAGCTGGACAAAAGGGATCAATTTAGATTGGATTCAGGGGATCAATTTGATTTGGACAGGAGGGGGCAAATGGTCCCGGATTTTCCATTTTGTCCATGCCTTTGGTTTATGTCGAACAAAAATAGTGTAAATTCTTTAAAAGAAGAGTTTTTTATTGGAAATGTTTCCCCAAAGTCCATTTTAATTCAATTTTTAGTAAAAGGTTTCTATTTGCCAATCCTGTTACTATATTTTCTCCAACCTCATTTTTTATGCTATATTTGTATCCGAAAAAATAATAGAAACGATGATAAACTTTGCAGCTATCGACTTTGAAACAGCCAACGGCAAACGTACCAGCGTATGCAGTGTTGGGGTTGTCATCGTAAGGGAAGGAAAAATAACGAATAAAATCTATCGTCTGATCCGTCCCCGCCCCAATTATTATACGCAATGGACCACAGCTGTTCATGGCTTAACTTACGACGACACGATGGAAGCCGACGAATTTCCGGAAGTATGGGCGGAAATCAAACCATTGATAGACGGTCTGCCACTTGTAGCGCACAACAGTCCTTTTGATGAAGGTTGTCTCCGGGCGGTTCACGAATTATATGACATGACTTATCCTGATTATAAGTTTTATTGTACTTGCCGTACTTCGAGGAAAGTCTTTGGAAAAGATTTGCCCAATCATCAGTTGCATACGGTAGCAGAACGATGCGGATATCATTTAGAGAATCACCACCACGCACTGGCAGATGCAGAGGCTTGCGCACAAATAGCTTTACTTATTATTCCCGAACCGAAAAAAGCAAGAAAAACAAAGAAAGCTGATAAAGATATACATGTTGGAGATTTATTCGCTTCACTTATTCCTCAACCAGTGAAAAAGAGCAAATGAAAAACACTACAACTATTATTTCAATCAATAATAGCCGTAGTGTTTGATAATAAAGTGCTAACTATGTACTTCGATTAGAGGATAGATTTTGCAATACCCATTTCCAAGCCGCGAAGTTCAGCCAAGCCGCGAAGACGGCCCAGGCAAGAATATCCCGGATTCGTTTTCTTTTTCAAGTCATCAATCATTTGATGTCCGTGGTCGGGACGCATAGCGATAGAGCATTTACGACGCTGTTGTAGAAGAATAAGGCTCTTCATTACGTTGTACATGTCTACATTTCCTTCCAAGTGATTAGCTTCGTAGAAGTTTCCTTCCTCGTCACGTTGTGTACTGCGCAAGTGTACGAAGTTCACACGGTCGCCAAAACGTTCCATCATACCTGCAAGATCATTGTCGGCACGCACACCAAAAGAGCCTGTACACAAGCAGAGGCCATTAGATTCGTTAGGTACGGCTTCAATCAATTTCTTGAAATCCTCTTCCGTACTCAAAATACGAGGCAAACCTAAGATGGTATAAGGAGGATCATCCGGATGAATCACCAGTTTCACTCCTACTTCATCGGCAACAGGAGCAATTTCTTTTAAGAAAAAAATCAGGTTGGAACGAAGCTTCTCTGCATCAATATCGTCATAACGATCTAATGCTTGCTGAAATTGTTCTACCGTGAAACTTTCTTCCGAACCCGGAAGTCCGGCAATCATATTACGAACCAACAATTTCTTGTCGTCTTCGCTCATCTGCTCAAAACGAGCTTTCGCTTTAGCTATTTCTTCCGGAGTATAGTCTTTTTCAGCATTCGGACGTTTCAAGATGAAAAGATCGAAAGCTACAAAAGCTGCTTTTTCAAAGCGGAGTGCTTTAGAGCCGTCCGGCATTGTATAGGCAAGATCTGTGCGGGTCCAGTCCAATACAGGCATGAAGTTATAAGTAACTACCATCACGCCACACTTCGCCAGATTACGGATACTTTCCTTATAGTTTTCGATGTATTTCATAAAGTCGCCCGTCTGTGTTTTGATATGCTCGTGTACAGGTACACTTTCTACCACAGACCATGTCAGACCCACTTCTTCAATCATTTGCTTACGCTTCATGATCTCTTCTACTGTCCACACTTCACCATTTGGAATGTGATGAAGAGCATTTACTATACCAGTAGCGCCTGCCTGCTTAATATCCCACAAGCTAACCGGGTCATTAGGACCATACCAGCGCCAAGTTTGTTCACATAAATACATATTATTCTTTCCTGATTACAAGTTACTAATTATGATTAAAAACAGAATGATATCATCCCAATATTAGATAGAGAATGCATCAAATCCACCGTCGATAACAGCTACTGTACCTGTTACGAAGTTAGAAGCATCGCTAATCAAATAATGGATTGTTCCATAAAGGTCTTCCGGTTCACCGAAACGGTTGAATGGAGTATGAGCAAGAATGGTCTTTGAACGGTCAGTCAGAGAACCATCCGGATTAGTCAATAACGCACGGTTCTGATCGGTCAGGAAAAATCCCGGAGCGATGGCATTTACACGCAGACCGTTACCGAATTTCAAAGCCAGTTCACCAGCCATATATTTAGTAAAGTTAGCAATAGCTGCTTTAGCTGCACCATAACCCACGACACGAGTCAATGGACGAAGAGCTGATTCAGAGCAAAAGTTTACAATAGAACCTTTCTTCTGTTCCACCATAATTTCAGCAAATACCATCGTAGGCAATACTGTACCGAAAAGGTTCAAATCCACTACTTTCTTGAATGCGTCAATCTGTAAATCGAAAAAAGTTTTATCAGGAGCAATAGTTGCACCTGCCATGTTACCTCCGGCAGCGTTCAACAATACATCAATACGGCCATAAGCCTTCATGATTTCCACTTTGTTGCCTTCCAACACTTCTTTATCCATCACATCCGTGTAAAGGAACATGGCTTCATTTCCTTCGGCTTTGATACTGTCTACCAATGCTTTTCCTGCTTCTTCACTTCTGTCGAGCACAACTACTTTTGCACCTTCCTTTGCGAGATACGCAGCAATACCTTTACCTAAAATACCAGCTCCACCGGTGATAACAACTACTTTGCCTTTTACGTTAAATAATTCATTCATGGTTCTTACAAATTTATATGTTTATAATTTATTGTTCAGATAATATTTCAGATTCTCTTTGAGAAGAATATCGATAGGCATCAAATTAACCTTTTCACTGCCCTGTTTGAACAACAGATGATTACACAATGATTTAATACCATCATATCCCTGACGCTCCGGACGCTGCGCAATCAATGCGGTTATCACACCTTCGGAAAGCAACTGTGTATTTCTCCCGATAAGGTCATAACCAACCAGTTTGACAGACTGCATTCCTCTCGCTTTCAGGTAATTCCCTAAAATATAGCAAGTTGAATTAAAAATAACAGCCCCATTTATATTCGGATTAGCTTCAAATATTTCATCCAGCTTCATGAAGTTATACACTGAATCATTTATTTTCAGCTCTACTTCATGCAGATTTCCGTTGAACCCTGTTTCCGTGAGATAATGGCAGAAACCTTCCCGCCTGTTCTTTCCCTGATTAGAGTCATTCTTCCCACTATGAATAATTCGCGCCATCAATATATCGGAAGACGAAGAAAGCCGATCCATCAACAATCTGGCAGCAATCACTCCGGCATCATAAGACTCCGTTCCGAAATAAGCCAGTTGATGTTGCCCTCCAATGTTGGAGTCAACATACACATAAGGTATTTCATTCCTGTCAAGTTCCTGCGAAAGCCGGATAACAGAATCCGTAAACAAAGTCGCAATCAATACACCATCTACTTTCTCATTCAGCAGATTACGGATGATATCATCAAAAGTCTTGTTATTATATTGATCGAAAAAGAGTTTGGTAATGGTGATGTTATACGATTCCATTTCCGACGCTGCTTTATCTATACCTTCCGAAATAGCTTCCCAATACTCTCCCTGAACAAAAGAAGGAGTAATCGCAAGAAGATGATATTGCTTTTTGGAGGCCGCCAATGAACGTGCCATCAGATTGGGCTGGTAATGTACCATCTCCAGAATCGCCTGTACCTTTTTCCTGTTTTCTTCAGATACCCTGCCACGATTATGTATTACACGATCTACCGTGCCAACAGAGACTCCTGCCATCTTGGCAATGTCTACAATCCGAATATTTGAAAACTCTTTATCCATCTATTGATAAGTATCTTGTTTTTCATCGGCAAAAGTAAAATGAATTATTGAATTAAGCAATAGTGTGTGCGCACACACATAACACACAATAAAGAACACACTACTAATAATCAGCAAGTTAACCACAACAGCAAGGAAGTATACATGTTGTTAAACATAAGAAAAAGTAAAGATAGTATAGATAAAAAAGTACTTATCAGATGAGAAACCAGAGGAAAAGTAGCTTTTGATTCTTGAAGGAAGTGAAAATAATGGAGAAGATACACCAATATGTGTTCGTGCACACATCATTCAAATAGTGACTGATAAGGCTAGAAATAAAAGATTAAACGTATATAAAATAAAACAGGTAACCGATTCTATTTAAATCGATTACCCGTTTTGGAATTCTTATTTTCCCCACTTATCTTTTGCTTTTCCGGCCACTTTATCGGCTTCATCTGCTACTTTATCAGCAATTTCCGCACCGGCTTCTACTGCTTTAAGTCCAAGATCCACTGCTTTTCTTTCAGCATGAGCAGCAGCTATTTCAGCATCACGACCTATGCGATGGATAGCATTATAAATTTCACTTTCTAATTGTTTTGCTTTTGCTGTACGTGAAAGACGATAAGCTACTGCGCCAAGGATTGACCCAATTCCGAGTCCAATCCAGAAATTTCCATGTCTACATTCCATAATCAAGTTCTGTTTTTAGGATTAAAAATAAATTATATAAATATCTATTTAGATTTCGAGAATAAAGAAGCAATCCACAATACAAGGATAGCTCCTACGGTGGAAGTTATCAAACTTCCGATCAGTCCTGAAGCTGCCAGTCCGAAAAGGGCAAACACCCAACCGCCCAGTACACCTCCAAGAATACCAAGTAATAAATTTATAACAAGACCAAAACCTCCGCCGCGCATTATTTTACCTGCGAGGAATCCAGCCACAATACCAATAACGATATACCATATAAAGCCCATATAATCCTCCTTTTTTATTTAACAACAGTAGGTATGAAGAATAGTTCAGTCACTCAAAACTGAATTAACGACAATTTACAATCCTTAGTCTTAGAGCTTTATTCCTATCATATTGAATTAATCACAGCAAATATATATTGAGAAACGGGAAGTTTCCGTACCTTTGCAGCCGATTTTTCAGGAACACTTCAATAGTAAATAGGTATTATGGTACAGAATCAGGAACAACCCGTAGGAAAAATTACATTTTCCATTTTGATTGCATTGAGTCTTTCGCATTGCCTCAACGATCTTTTACAGTCGGTGCTATCAGCATCTTATCCTTTATTTAAAGATGATTTAGGACTTAGTTTCGCGCAAATCGGACTTATCACACTAGTTTATCAACTTTCCGCTTCAGTTTTTCAACCGATTACCGGAATTTTCTTTGATAAGCATCCCGTCGCATGGTCATTGCCTATCGGAATGAGCTTTACACTGATTGGTTTGATAAACTTAGCATTCTCTGATAATCTATACTGGATATTAGCCTCCGTATTCTTAATCGGAATTGGCTCTTCCGTACTGCATCCGGAAGCCTCCCGTATCACGTTCCTTGCCTCCGGCGGAAAACGTGGACTGGCACAATCACTCTTTCAGGTAGGTGGCAACTTCGGAGGTTCATTAGGTCCTTTACTGGTTGCTCTATTGGTGGCTCCTTATGGCAGACAACATCTCATCGTATTTGCATTTGTGGCTTTAGCTGCTATCGGAGTGATGTACCCAATTTGCAAATGGTATAAATCATATCTAAACCGGATGAAAGCACAGACTGTCAGTGTTAGAAAACCTGTTCATCTTCCTTTGCCTATGGATAAGACAGCCCTTTCAATCGCGATATTGCTGATTCTGATTTTCTCCAAATATATCTATATGGCAAGTCTCACGAGTTATTATACTTTCTATTTGATTCATAAATTCAATGTAAGTGTACAAGATTCGCAGCTATATTTATTTATCTTTCTGGTAGCTACTGCTATCGGAACATTAATCGGCGGACCTGTCGGTGACCGTATCGGTCGGAAGTATGTGATTTGGGCTTCTATTTTAGGAGCTGCCCCGTTCAGTTTACTAATGCCACATGCTAATTTGATGTGGACTATTATCCTTAGCTTCTGTGTGGGATTGATGCTTTCTTCCGCTTTTCCCGCCATATTGCTTTATGCACAGGAATTGCTTCCTACCAAGCTCGGATTAATATCAGGGTTATTCTTTGGATTTGCATTCGGGGTGGCTGGTGTAGCATCTGCTGTACTCGGTAATTTAGCGGATAAAACGAGTATTGAATATGTATATAATATCTGTGCTTATATGCCGCTACTAGGATTGGTCACATTCTTTTTACCTAATTTGAAGAAGAAAAAAATAGAATAAGATTAGATTAAATAAAATAGGGTGTGTCACATTTTGCGCTCCCTCTTTTCCAAAGAAAACGACCGGTATGCGTCGTCACGACGTATACCGGTCTACAAGTTAAGGTCAAAGTCAAAAAATTAAGAGAGCTATTTATATGTTAGGGTTAGCGTTAATTTCTTTCTGTGGAATAGCATATAAATAATAGGTGCTATTTACTGTAAACGGTTTACCGTTCGGGAAGTTAAGGAACCAATGTCCCAGAGGATTTCGTTTTTCAAAGCTACCACCCTCCTGCCAGCAATCGACTTCTGTCTTTTGCATCTCATCCGATAAAGCAGCACGTTCTACTGCCTTTTGTGTACGAAGTATATCGGTAATACCAAATCCTTCTCCCCAAAGTTCACGGCGACGTTCCATCAGAATCTCATTGATTACATCTTCCTGTGATTTTCCTGTCACCTCATAATCCCCTACTCCGCGGGCATTACGCAATGTATTCAATGGA
The DNA here is from genome assembly GCF_027257075.1 of Bacteroides sp. LFL-34. Lineage (NCBI taxonomy): Bacteria > Pseudomonadati > Bacteroidota > Bacteroidia > Bacteroidales > Bacteroidaceae > Bacteroides > Bacteroides sp. LFL-34. The sequence continues at coordinate 70,804 of NZ_JAPQKZ010000028.1, forward strand.
GCTACAGCCTGTGCCAACGCTACACCATCACGAACTTTCGCCTCCGCTTCTATCAAATACATTTCAGCAGCACGCATCAAGACCAGATCAGCCGTATCATCTGCACGCATGTGAAATTTCTTATATCCCAAATATCCTTCACGCATCCATTGAAACAAAGGTAAACGAATATCACCTTCGGTAAATGTATCTTTCAGATGGGGATCAGCCATAAAGCTGCTATATGCTCCTACGTATGTTGCATCCAAATAATAGAAATTATAGCTGGCATCCGATTGGGAAGGAATTTGAGGAAATCCCCATATCCATTCTTTATTGGAAATATTATTAAAACCTTCGTACTCGGCTGTAGTTGTCATCAACGTATATCCTGCACGTGCTGCTTCAGCAGCTTTCGCAGCTTCTTCCCACTGTCCTGTCAGCAAGTAAGCACGAGCCAAAAGACCGTTGACTACTGCTACATTTGGTTTGAACTTTTGATTATCACCGCTGCGGACATAGTTTTTCAAATAGTCCTTCGCCAAAGTGAGGTCGTCGAAAATAAGCTGATAAACCTGTGCCACTGTTGATTTTCCTTTCGGTACAGTGGAACTATTGCTAGGTTCGGTATATATAGGAACACACGGAGCATCTTTATCTTTCAAGTAGGTGAATTGATAATGCTGTACCAGGTGCAAATAACAAAAGGCGCGTAATGCCAATGCTTGTCCCTGTGCCTGACGGAGTTCTTCCGAATCCCCCTTGATAGAAATGGCAGTGTTACAATTATCTATCGTTTTATATATCAGATACCAGGCAAACTCTGTTCTACCATTTGAGGATTGCGCTATATCTTTAAACTGATACGAAGAATTGAAACCGTATTTCGGACGGGAAACAACATCACTTGCCATCATGTCGTCCAGACACTGAAGCGCCCGATAACCGATATTGGCATAGGTACTTGAATAATCAAACAGATTATACCAGGCACCATTCACAAGTGCCTCCGCATTTTCGGGTACAGGTACTTTTTCTGAACTTACCGCATCCGTTGGGTCCGTATCCAGAAAACTGCTGCTACAACTCGTTGCCAGGAAAAGTCCGGCAACTGCCGCAAGAATGGATTGAATTTTTATTTTTCTCATAATTTAGTCTGAATTTAGAAAGAAACGTTAATACCTCCGGAGATCGTTCGCATAGCCGGATAACGATAATAAGTAATACCGGTAATTCCCTGTTCTGGGTCTAGTCCCTGATTCCGGTGAATGGTAAACAGATTATCTCCTTGTACATATACCTGCACACTGCTCAATGATAACTTACTAATCCATTGTTTGGGTAAGTTATAGGAAAGAGTCAGATTTTTCAATCGCATATACGAGTTATTCTGCAAGAAACGGGTAGAAGCCGAATTCCAGTCATTAGAGGTAGTACTCAAGGCCGGGACATCTGTATAGCGATTGTCGGGAGTCCATCTTTTTAGAATCTCTGTCGACCAGTCACGTCCTTCCAGACTTCCGTTGTGCAGAATCATTGTTATATCACGATTGTAGATATATCCACCGATACTGTAAGCAAAGATGGCAGAAAGATCAAATCCTTTCCAGGAAAGAGAGGTATTAAATCCACCATACACCTTCGGGAGAGACGATTTATTGATGTAATAATAGTCAGCCGAATCGTAATCGTTTGTTGTCACACGTTTTCCGGTCGGATTCTTATTTGCATCCACCTCATCCTTATACCACAGCGGATCTCCATTTTCCGGATCTACTCCCGCCCACTCTATCATATAGAAATCATACACCGAACGACCTACCTGCAACTTGTTCACACCACTTCGCGGCATATCTTTCAATGGGAGGTCTGTCACCTTATTTTTATAGTGTGTCAAGTTCATACCCAGTTTCCATACCCAACCATTCTGATTGATAATCGTTCCGTTAAGCACCATTTCTATACCTGTATTCTTCAAGGCTCCTACATTCTCGTCAATAGAACCGTATCCCAGGGAAGGAGCTAGCGGACGTGAATAAAGCAGGTCTTTCGAACGACGTGTAAAGAAATCAAACGAACCGGAAAAACGGTTATTGAACAGGGAGAAGTCGATACCTACATTAAAGTTGAGGTTTGTTTCCCATTTCAGATTCGGAGTTGCCATACGGTCGGACACTAACGCATTTTCTCCCAAATTGGAAACAATGGTATAAAGTCCTTTACTTGCATAATAAGTACCCAGGTTGTCATTTCCCTGCGCACCATAGCTCATTTTCAGAGTCAAGGCAGACAACCAGTCGGAAGTACTTGCCATAAACTCTTCCCGGTCGATACGCCAAGAAGTACCCAACGACCAGAAATTTCCCCAGCGGGTCTCCGGCGCAAAACGTGAAGAACCGTCGCGACGATAGGATGCCGAGAAGAAATATTTATTTTGATAGTCGTATAATGCTTGAGTCAGATAACCCACCAACGCATAGTCGATGCGATACCCCGAACCTCCGGTCAACTGTGAACCGACTACCAGCTCCGGCATATCAGGCTGCGCCATTTTGGAACGTGATGCCGTCAGTTCATCGTAGCGGTAAGAATAGGCCTCCACACCGGCAAGAACATTAAAATGATGTTCACCAATTGTCTTGTCATACGTAACAATATTATTCCATGTCCAAGAGAAAGTACGGGTATTCATTCGGCTGACGCCGCCGCCGTTTTCTTTAGCCGGGCCTAACTTCGGATTCGTATAATCCAATGTATTATAATTAATCAAGTCAAAGTTAAAACTTGTCTTGAATTTCAATCCTTCAATAATCGTAGCTTCCAGAAAAGTACGACCGGAGACTTCATCTTTCATTCGTTCCGATTTATCCAAAGGCAAAGTAGCCGGAAGGTTCCAGTTTGCCATCGAACCGGAAGGACGATAGGAACCGAAGTCATAAATACGGTCTCCACTCTCATCCAATTTGTAGCTACCATCCGTATTCATTTCATAAATGGGATAGAATCCCGGCATGGTACGTCCTGCGGTAATCACATTACTGGTTTTGGAGTCGGATGAAACTGGATAGTTCTGCATGGAATGTGCGAAACTCAAATTGACGCCTCCTTTCAACCAGGAAGTCATCTCGCTGGTGATATTGGAACGGAGATTGAAACGCTGGTAACCGGATTCGAGTGCAATACCTTTATCATTCAGGTATCCGGCAGAAAAGAAATACTGATTCGCTTTTCCACCTCCGGAAACACTTAGATTTAACTCTGTGCGAAGTGCCTGTTGCTCCATGGCGTCACTCCAGTCAGAATTCCATAACGGACGGGCACCTGCCACCAGCTTTCCATCTGTACCGACCGGTTGCGCATATTGAGGACCATAGGGGTTCGGGCCACCTCCCATTAATTTCGTTACCAAGTCTTTGGATGCTTGCGTGGCGGCAGTTGCCGGAGTATAATCCGCACTCTTGGCATACTGATTGCGAAGTGCTTCCCAATATAATTCAAAATATTGGTCGGTACTGACACGATCATAATCACGCACGGCACGGTTGGAACCTCCTAAGGAAGCTTTCACCTTTACCGTTGCTTTGGTATTTTGATCTCCCTGCTTGGTGGTGATAATAATCACTCCATTCGCACCACGGGAACCGTACAAAGCAGCAGAGGCCGCATCTTTCAATACTGTCATCGAAGATATGTCATCCGGATTGATAGAGTTCACACTACCATCAAACGGTACACCGTCCACTACATAAAGCGGAGCGCTGGAAGCGTTGATAGACCCGATACCACGAATACGGATTTCCGCATCCGTACCCGGCTGCCCACTTGCCGCACTTGCCTGTACTCCGGATACCGTACCCTCTAATACACGTGATATGCTGGAAGTCTGTAACTTTTCAATCTCACCTGCTTTCATCGTCGAAGCTGCTCCGGTAAAACTATACTTTTTAGCGGTAGCATAAGCTACTACCATTACTTCTTCCAGTTCCTTACTTTCCGATTCCAACGTGACATTAATCACACTCCGGTTATTCACCGGTTGTTCTACTGTTCTCATTCCTACAAAACGGAACACTAAAGTACCGGTAGCAGGAACCTCAATCGAATACTTTCCATCAATATCGGTAATGGTGCCGGAAGATGCTCCTTTCAATTGTACGGAGACACCAGGCAAAGGTTCTCCTTCAGAAGTCACCGTGCCTGTCACGCGTTTCTCCTGCTGTGCTTCCGCATATACTATATTTCCTACAAAAAGCAGAAGAGACACGACTAATAAACGTAAATAGATTCTCATAATTTTGTGGCTTAAGATTTATTTGCTTGTTGTAACTAACAGTACATTGAACTTTTTTGTTTAGGAAACGAAACATTTTTTAGAAGATTGCTAGTATAAATCAACGAAAGGTAGTACATTCGTGAAACAAAAAATATCTATACCAACAAAGAACCACATGGGGAAACGGGTTATTCTATATCTTTTTCTGTTATTTTCACTGTCCTTACAGGCGCAGACTGAAGAGAAAGTCTCTTTAGGCAACAATAGTACAGAAGTAGATTCCACAGCAACCGCCAAGCCAAGTGCTTTTAAAAGAGCGATCAAGAAGTTTATGAACTTCAGTGATTTCGATACGCTCTATATCAGTCCCAACCGTTATAACTATGCGCTGATGGTTACTCATTTCAGCAACTTTGAGTATTATTCTATCACCAGTGAATTGCCGCAGCCACAGAAACTTAGTTTTTCACCCAACCCGCACAACAAGATAGGATTGTATTTCGGCTGGCGATGGATTTTCCTGGGATGGTCTGTAGATGTGAACGATATTTTCAAAAAAGGTACCCGAAAGAACAGAGGAACAGAATTCGATCTTAGCCTATACAGTTCCAAACTGGGTGTGGATATCTTCTATCGCCGCACTGGTAATGATTACAAAATACATAAAATCAGAGGATTTTCAGACGATATCCCCTCTAACTATTCCGAAGATTTCAGCGGAATAAAGGTAGATATCAAAGGACTGAATCTATATTATATCTTCAATAACCGTAAATTCTCCTATCCTGCCGCATTCAGTCAGTCCACTAATCAACGACGCAATGCAGGTACATTTATTGCAGGTTTTTCCATTTCAAAGCATCATCTCAACTTCGACTATACAGCACTTCCGGGATTTATCCAGGATGCGATGAATCCTGCCATGAAAGTCAAGAATATTAAATACACCAATGCCAACATCAGTTTCGGCTACGCCTACAATTGGGTCTTTGCCCGCAACTGCCTGGCGTGTTTATCTCTCACCCCTGCCATTGCCTACAAAGCTTCCGATGTCGACGCAGAAACGAACGAGGCAAAAGCATGGTACGGCAAATTCAATCTGGATTTTCTGGTTCGTGCAGGGATTGTCTACAATACCGGGAAGTATTATGTAGGCACTTCTTTTGTTGGGAAAAATTACAATTATCATCGTAATAACTTCTCTGTAGACAATGGATTCGGTACTCTCCAAATATATGCCGGATTCAACTTCAACACCCGCAAAGAATACAGGAAAAAGAAATAATACCACAGAAACTAGAAATCATCAACTTGCTTGCTTATCCAAAGAATCTTTGTACATTTGCCACGTTCTAACGAACAAAAGTAAAAAAATCAATGAAGCAACAACGCCACATACAGACCACACGCACGCTCCTTTCCCGCTTTCGCTACTGGGGAAGAAAGAACTATGCTGCCTTTGCAAGTATGGGACGTGAATTCCAAATCGGTCATCTGCATATCAATGTAGTGGACGTTGCTCTTCGTAAGCAGAATGCTGCACAAACTATCCCTTATCATACATTTATGACACTTCAGGAAATCAAAGACCAAGTGTTGGCGGGTATCGACATATCACCCGACCAAGCTGCTTGGCTAGCCAACATGGCTGACAGCGAGGCGCTTTATGCCGCCGCGCATGAGATTACCGTCGCGCGTGCTTCGCACGAGTTCGACATGTGTTCCATCATCAACGCCAAGTCCGGCCGATGTCCGGAAAACTGCAAATGGTGTGCACAATCCTCCCACTACCAGACTAAAGCCGAGATTTACGATCTCCTTCCCGCTGAAGAATGTCTTCGACAGGCCCAATACAACGAAGCCCAGGACGTCAATCGATTCTCCCTCGTTACCAGCGGACGAAAACCATCTCCCAAACAGATTACCCAACTTTGCGATACAGTCCGTTATATGCGTCGACATTCGTCGATTCAACTTTGTGCTTCTCTGGGACTGCTCAATGAAGAAGAATTGCGTTCCCTGCATGAAGCGGGAATCACCCGTTATCACTGTAATCTGGAAACTGCCCCGTCTTATTTTTCCAAACTCTGCTCTACGCATACGCAAGAACAGAAACTGGCTACTCTCGATGCAGCCCGTCGTGTAGGCATGGATATCTGTTGCGGAGGTATCATCGGCATGGGAGAAACGATGGAACAACGGATTGAATTTGCTTTCACATTGGCAGAACTGAATGTTCAATCCATACCTATCAACCTGCTTAGTCCGATTCCGGGAACTCCACTGGAAAACGAGCAGCCTCTAAGCGAAGAAGAAATACTTAAAACCATCGCACTCTTTCGTTTTATCAATCCGACCGCTTTTCTGCGTTTTGCCGGAGGACGTTCACAACTTTCTTCCGAAGCGATGCACAAGGCATTATATATCGGAATTAACTCGGCTATCGTAGGCGACCTATTGACAACACTCGGCTCCAAAGTATCGGAAGACAAAAAGATGATTCAGGAAGAAGGCTATCATTTCGCCGATTCCCAATTTGATCGCGAGCACATCTGGCATCCGTACACTTCGACTACCGATCCGCTTCCTGTCTACAAAGTAAAACGGGCAGACGGCGCTACCATTACCCTCGAAGACGGACGAACGCTCATTGACGGAATGTCTTCCTGGTGGTGTGCAGTGCATGGATATAATCATCCGGTATTAAATCAGGCGGCAAAAGAACAATTAGATAAAATGTCTCATGTCATGTTCGGAGGACTGACGCATGATCCGGCCATTGAACTGGGGAAACTGTTATTGCCTTTGGTTCCTTCCTCCATGCAGAAAATATTCTATGCAGACTCCGGTTCGGTAGCCGTAGAAGTGGCACTGAAAATGGCTGTACAATATTGGTATGCAGCAGGAAAACCGGAAAAGAACAATTTCGTGACTATCCGTTCCGGCTATCACGGTGATACGTGGAATGCCATGTCTGTATGTGATCCGGTGACGGGTATGCACAGTCTTTTCGGTTCGGCATTGCCTGTACGTTATTTTGTCCCGTCCCCCACTTCCCGGTTCGACGGAGAATGGAATCCGAAAGATATACTACCTCTACAAGAGATGATTGAAAAACATTCAAAAGAGTTAGCGGCGCTTATTCTGGAACCGGTGGTACAGGGAGCAGGCGGGATGTGGTTTTATCATCCGCAGTACCTGCGCGAAGCAGAAAAGCTTTGCCGGAAGCACGATATTCTTCTTATTTTCGATGAGATAGCAACGGGATTCGGACGAACCGGTAAACTTTTTGCTTGGGAACATGCCGGAGTAGAACCGGATATAATGTGTATCGGTAAAGCACTGACCGGAGGATATATGACACTTTCTGCTGTATTGACCAGCAACCGGATAGCAGATACAATCTCTAACCACACACCGGGAGCTTTTATGCACGGACCTACATTTATGGGGAATCCACTTGCGTGTGCAGTGGCTTGCGCTTCCGTTCGCCTGCTGCTCGAATCCGGTTGGCAAGAGAATGTGAAGCGAATCGAAACTCAACTGAAAGAAGAACTGGCTCCTGCACGGGAATTTCCGGAAGTGGCTGATGTACGAATACTCGGAGCCATCGGAGTCATTGAGATGAAACGTCCGGTAAATATGGCCTATATGCAACGAAGATTTGTGGAAGAAAGAATCTGGGTACGTCCCTTTGGCAAGCTGGTATATCTGATGCCGCCTTTCATCATCACTTCGGAACAATTAAGCGAACTGACTTCCGGCTTACTTAAAGTTATTCAAAAAAGATGACAGATAAGAAGAATATTACCAGATTTTCACCCAAGAATCTGTTCCTCGGTGAGCAAAAGGGTGTTCCTCGGTGAGGAACGGGCCTTTCCTCACCGAGGAAGGATGCCTTGGTCGGTGAGAAACTTTCGGGATACTTCTTTAGACAATAAACATCTTATAGACAACTGATTACGCTTTCAACCATCCATATATCGAATACTTATTACTTAAAACAATAATTCATGACATTAGAACATATAAACCAGGAACTCCAGACCTTGAAAGAGAAAAAGAACTACCGTTCTCTCCCACCGCTTATTCACGAAGGACGAGATGTTCTGCTGAACGGACAACGAATGTTGAACCTATCTTCTAATGATTATCTCGGGCTGTCCAATGACATTTCATTGAGGAAGGAATTCTTAAAAACACTCACCCCTGAAACATTCCTGCCTACTTCCTCCTCTTCCCGGTTACTGACCGGCAATTTTAGTGACTATCAGAAGTTGGAGCAACAGCTAGCCACGATGTTCGGAACGGAAAGTGCACTTATATTCAATAGTGGTTATCATGCCAATACAGGAATACTTCCTGCCATTTGCAATACTCACACACTGATTCTTGCCGACAAGCTAGTGCATGCAAGCCTGATAGACGGAATTAAATTATCATCAGCTAAATGTATTCGGTATCGTCACAATGATATTTCCCAGTTGCAACGACTGATTGCTGAAAATCATAACGCTTATGAGCAGCTTATTATTGTTACCGAAAGTATCTTCAGCATGGATGGCGATGAAGCTGATCTTCCCGCTCTCATTCAACTCAAAAAGAGTTATTCCAATGTTCTTCTTTATGTAGATGAGGCTCATGCTTTTGGTGTACGAGGAAAAAAAGGATTAGGATGTGCCGAAGAACAGGACTGCATCAACGATATAGACTTTTTAGTAGGAACATTCGGAAAAGCCATTGCTTCGGCAGGTGCCTATATTGTCTGTCGGCAACTCATTCGGGAATATCTTATTAATAAAATGCGCACGTTTATATTCACCACCGCACTTCCTCCTATCAATATCCAGTGGACTTCGTGGGTGTTAGAACGCCTTTCAGCTTTACAACATAAGAGGGCTCACCTGCTACAAATCAGTGAAAAGCTAAAGGTAGCCCTTACAGCCAAAGGATATAATTGCCCATCGGTGAGCCATATTGTACCTATGATTATAGGAGCCAGTGAAGATACCATATTGAAAGCAGAAGAACTCCAGCGCAAAGGATTCTATGCATTGCCCGTCCGTCCACCTACCGTACCCGACGGAACTTCACGTATCCGTTTTTCACTGACAGCGGACATCACTGAACATGAAATTGACCAACTCATCAAACTGATAAACGAATGAAGCAGCATTTTATCATAAAGAATAATCAGAAGCATCTATTGCTTTTCTTCGCCGGTTGGGGGATGGACGAAACTCCTTTCCTGACCATTCATCCTACAGATAAGGACTGGATGATTTGCTATGACTACCGTTCATTAGCATTTGATACCGACTTATTGGAAACCTATTCCCAGATTACACTTATCGCCTGGTCGATGGGAGTCTGGGCAGCTTCGCAAATCATGAAGCAGTACCCACATCTGCCTGTCTCCCAAAGTATCGCCATCAACGGCACCCTCTACCCCATACACGAAACCAAAGGTATCGCTCACTCTATTTTCGATGGCACACTTCAAGGGCTGAATGAACAAACCTTGCAAAAATTTCAAAGAAGAATGTGTGGTTCAATAGCTGACTATAAAACTTTTCAAACCATATCCCCCCAGCGTCCGATGGAAGAACTCAAAGAAGAACTTGCTGCTATACAACAACAATATTTATCATTGCCGCCCTCTGATTTTAAATGGCAAAAAGCTATCATAGGAAAAGGCGACCGCATTTTCCTCCCGGATAACCAATATTTGGCATGGGAAAACCAAGTGGACTCTCTTGAACAAGTGGAAGCGGCACATTACCAACAAGAGCTTTTTAACACGATACTCATGCAGCCGGAGAACTGATGCATCCATCATTTTAAAATAAAGTGATTATCAAGTATATCAGTCTATTAAACAAATATTGATTATGAATAAACGACTAATCGCAGAACGTTTTTCAAAAGCTATCACTACCTATTCAAAGGAAGCAAACGTGCAACGGCAAATAGCAGGTAAAATGATTCGTTTGCTTACAGAACACATACCTTCTCCCTGCTCGAAAGTAATTGAATTTGGCTGCGGAACCGGTATTTACTCCCGTATGCTGCTCCAAGCCCTCCGTCCGGAAGAGTTATTACTTAATGACCTTTGCCCCGATATGAAATATTGCTGTGAGGACTTATTAATGAAGAAGCAGGTTTCTTTTCTTCCGGGAGATGCCGAAACAGTCTCTTTCCCCACCGAAAGTACATTGATAACTTCCTGCTCCGCCTTGCAATGGTTCGAATCACCGGAAAACTTTTTCGAAAGGTGTAATACCCTACTCAATAATCAGGGTTATTTTGCTTTTAGCACTTTTGGAAAAGAAAACATGAAAGAAATACGCGAACTTACCGGCAACGGACTTCCTTATCGTTCACGGGAAGAGCTCGAAGTAGCTTTGTCACCCCATTTTGACATACTGTATTCAGAAGAAGAGCTTATCCAGCTTTCGTTCGAAGACCCGATAAAAGTACTATATCACTTGAAGCAAACCGGAGTCAATGGCTTATCAACGCAATCCTCTCCTACCGGAAAACAAGAGAACGATTTATGTTCATCAGACAACAATTCAAAAAATAATTTTAAGAACAATCTCCCCCAACAGCAATGGACTCGTCGTGACTTGCAACTCTTCTGTGAACGTTACATGCAGGAATTTACTCAGGGCACTTCTGTGTCCTTAACATATCACCCTATTTATATCATCGCAAAAAAGAAAAAAGTATGAAACAGAATGTATATTTCGTAAGCGGTATCGACACTGATGCCGGAAAAAGCTATGCCACCGGCTTTCTAGCTCGTGAATGGAACAAGAATGGTCATCGCACCATCACCCAGAAATTTATTCAAACGGGAAATGTAGGTCATTCCGAAGATATTGACCTACATCGGCAAATCATGGGAATCCCTTTCACCAAAGAAGACCAAGAGGGACTAACCATGCCGGAGATTTTCTCTTATCCCGCCTCTCCGCATCTTGCTTCCCAGCTGGATAACCGCCCCATCGACTTTGATAAAATAAAACGTGCGACCGAAGAATTGAGTGAACAGTATGACTCTGTTTTACTTGAAGGAGCAGGCGGCCTTATGGTTCCCCTGACAACTGAACTTTTAACCATTGACTACATCGTCCAAGAAAAATATCCGCTTATCTTTGTTACTTCGGGCAAACTGGGGAGTATCAATCATACCCTGCTTAGTCTCGAAGCAATACAAAAACGCGGCATTGTACTAGATACCGTATTATATAATTTATATCCTACCGTAGAAGACAAGACGATTCAGAATGATACAATGGAATTTATCCGAACCTGGCTGAAAAAGTATTTTCCGGAAACGAAGTTTATACTGGTTCCGGAAATAAAAAAGAATCTATAGAAAAGTAATCACCGACTACTTTCACTCAACAACAATCGTACTCTTTTGTGGATTATGGCTATCATAAGTAACTTTCACCGGATACATATAGCCATAATCCTTTTTTAAACAGTAGTCGAATATTTATCTAAAGCCTTTCTCAATGTTCTTTCCGAAATCGGTTTGGTCACAAAGTCATTACAACCCATCTCCAATGCCAATTCTTTATCCGCCTCAAAAGCATAAGCCGTCAAAGCAATGATCGGAATTTCTTTAGAATAAGAGCGGATAATATGGGTTGCTTCCAGTCCATCCATACGCGGCATTTTTACATCCATCAGGATTAAGTCCGGTTGGTACTGCTTATACATTTCGATAGCTTCCACTCCGTCTTTAGCCCAAAGCAATGTATATTCCCTGCCAATCAGATTCTTCAGCAAGATAAAATTGCTCTCCACATCTTCTGCTACCAGAATCTTCTTAATCTGTTGTACACGATTGACTGTATTTCCTTTAGATACCACTTTCGACTCTTTAAAGAATTTACCATGCTCTCCGGTTTCTTCATAAGGGATCGTGAAATAGAATGTGGAGCCTTTACCCAGTTCGGAAGTCACCCCTATTTCTCCACCGATTTTTTCGATAATCATCCGACAGATAGACAGACCTAATCCTGTCCCTTGGGCAAAAGAGTTCAGTTTGACAAAACGCTCGAAGATATGATCTACCTTTTCCGGTTCTATCCCTATTCCTGTATCCTTTACATACACACGAATATCTTTATCCATTCGTCCAAAACCAAAACGGATCTCTCCTTCATAGGTAAACTTACTTGCATTAGTCAGGAAATTCGTTATCACCTGCATGATACGGTTCTGATCTCCCTCCATGAGCAAATCCTCCTCCTCATTATCAAAGACAAGAGTTACCCCTTCTTTCACACGTTCTTTATGAACAGTATAAATTGTTCGGCAGACCTCTCCCAGATTCATTGGACGTTTGATATATTCCAGTGTCCCGGCTTCTATCTTCGATAAATCCAGAATATCATTAATCAATTGCAACAAAATATCCGAATTCTGATTGATTATATCCGAATAGAGTTTTTTCTCTTCAGCAGTTTCGGCAGAAGGCAATAACTGGGAGAATCCTACAATAGCATTCAGCGGAGTCCGGATCTCATGGCTCATGTTAGCAAGGAAAGCACTTTTCAATCTGTCGGATTGCTCCGCTTTAATCCTTGCCCTAATCAGTTCCTGCTCAATATTCTGAAGATTAGTAATATCCCATGAAATGCCAATCAGCAACGGTTTACGTCCCTCCATCGGTACAAGTGCTTTCAAAGTCTGCACGATACGCGCTTCTCCATTAGCGGACAAATAAGTTTCCTGCATATCAATGCGCTTATGAGTCTGAAGTAATTCTAAATCATCTTTACGGAATTTCTCCGCATCTCCATGCACCGGAAATATTTCATAATCCGTATGCCCGATAGCTTTAGACGCCGGAATACCTGAATGATCGGCAAATGCCTTATTCCAATACAAATATCTAAAATCATCTTCCGGGTCCTTCACACACAAATAGACCGGAATATTATTTAAAATACCATCCAACAATAAATTCAGTTCGCGGAGTTCATCCCGTTTCTTGATAACATCAGTAATATCCTGCGTAAAGAACCAAATGAGTTCCTGATTATTTTCACGAATCAGAAAAGCAGATACCTGATGTACTCTCTCCTTCGTATGCCCGTAAGGTATATAAGCCGCCCGATAAGCAAAGCTACCATCGTTATCACGAATTTCCTGCAATCTTTTTTCCCACGCCCCCCTGTCGGTCATAGAGACACGCAAATCATATACTTTTTGTGTACCCAACTCTTGCGTTACACCGTATTCTTCTATAAATTGCTTATTCGCATAAACCAGCGTTCCATCTCCCGCCACAGCAAGAATGCTGTCACTCACCTTATCGAGCACACTTTTAAAAACTTCCAACTGCCTTTGGGTAGCTACTCGTTCCGTTATATCACGACACATAATCAGCACGTATTCCTCATCCAACGGAAAAATACGGTTCTCGTAATAATGGCGTTCACCATTAAAATCCAGTTCGTGATGTGCAGTTGAAACAGTTCCGGTGGTGATAGCATGACGCATATTGGAGTGAATATTCTGATATGCTTCCGGTGGAACCATATCCTGCATACGCATCCCTCTAAAATCCTTGTTTGATATTCCTACATGGTTGGTTTCCTCATTGGAAACAACTTCAATACCTACCTCACTCTGATTGAAGACAGTCAGCATATCGGGAAGAGAGTCTAGTATTCTAACAGCATATTTTTCTTTAAAACTAACAGGACGATCGTTATATTTCTCATCCCTAAGGGTAGAAAGTTCTTTTCTAAGCTGCTCGTTTTCTTTTTTAAGTGCTTCTAACTGTTCTAATAATGCTTCTTTGCTTTGTTCGATACTCATAATGTAACGGTGTAAATACGTACTTATCTGCCAAAAGTAAATATTTTTTTGAATAAAAGCACGTATTTACCCCGTTTTTTTCAAAGAATTACTCAATTACCATAATCCGGTCGTTCAATCCCACCTTCATGCCATCTTCCACGAATACTTCTTTCACAACTCCATCCGTCACCGAACGTATCTCATTCTCCATTTTCATCGCCACCAATACACAAAGCGGATCACCCCGCTTCACGAGATCTCCTTTCTTTACATACGTCTTCAGGATAACTCCCGGCATCGGTGCCTGTACCACCTGACGCCCTACGGATTCAGCAGCAGTGCGGGCATTATGTATCTTCTCCATTTCTCCCTGCAATTCAATCTGATAAAGCTCCCCTTTATTCATAATCGTATATGAATTATTGGAAGAAGGAGAAATCTGCACTCCATGCGAGTGGTGATCGATGATGATCGAATGGATAGAGTCGCCACCCATGTTATAATCGACCTCATATATCTTACCATTGACTGCAATCTTCTTGATTGGTCCGTCCTCCAGAATCTCCACCTTATATTCACTGTCCGGCATATCCTGGAGCTTGGCGTAATATGTAGCTAATGTTGTACCCATAATCTGTTCCGTTATTTATTAGTCTCAAATCAATAATTATTAGCAGTCATCTGCAATTTACCATAATACTTCCAGAGTGATTCTCCTACTACCGGGAGTGTTGTTGCACGGGAAGCCGCTTCTTTCTCACGCTCGTAATGTCGCACTGCGGCAGCAATGACAGCCACTGTCGGATCTGTATTCTGACGACGTTTCAGGTCTTCCTTATCGAAGCGTGTATCAATAAACGTCGTGTCATATTCACCTTTCAGGAAAGCTGCGTTCTTCAATACACGTTGATGGAAAGGAATCGTTGTCTTAATTCCCAGAATCTTATACTCGCGCAAAGCACGTGCCATATTGGAAATGGCCGATGCACGGGTACGCCCCCAACAACATAGCTTGGCAATCATCGGGTCATAATGCAGAGAGACTTCAAATCCGGCATAAGCGGCACTGTCAAGACGCAGGTTACGTCCCTCGGGAGCTTCACGGACAGTAATCACACCGGGAGAGGGCATGAAGTTATTCTCCGGATCTTCGGCGTAAATACGACATTCGATCGCTGCTCCGCTAAACTCAATATCATCCTGTTTGTAAGGTAATGGATTTCCGGCAGCAACAGTTATCATATCCCGTACCAAGTCAACGCCTGTGCACTCCTCCGTCACAGGATGCTCTACCTGCAAACGGGTATTCATCTCGAGAAAATAGAAGTTCTGGTCCTTATCCATCATAAACTCCAATGTCCCGGCACTGTAATAACCTATTTTTTTACAGGCTTCCACGGCTACCTTCAACATCTTCTTTCTCGTCTCCTCTTTCACAAAAGGAGAAGGACTTTCTTCTATCACCTTTTGGTTACGACGCTGAATGGAACATTCACGTTCATACAGATGAACGACATTTCCATACTTATCTCCCATGATCTGAACTTCGATATGATGCGGATTCTCAATATATTTTTCAATATAAACCGCATCATTGCCAAAGGATGTCCCTGCTTCGGATTGCGACAAACGGAGAGCAGTTTCCACCTCTTCTTCCGTACGTACCAGACGCATACCTTTTCCTCCACCTCCCGCAAGTGCTTTCAGCATAATGGGATAGCCAACTTCATTAGCTACCTTCTTCACTTCATCAATGCCCTGTACGGGTGTTTCGGTTCCGGGCACAATAGGCAATCCTGCTTCCCGCATAATCTTACGGGCCTCCGTCTTGATTCCCATTTTGGAAATAATATCCGCACTCGGTCCGATAAAAATCACTCCCTCTTCTTCGCAACGGCGGGCAAAATCCGCATTCTCCGACAGGAAACCATATCCCGGATGAATAGCGGCTCCGGTCTTTTTGGCAATGGACAATATCAATTCCGGCTTTAGGTAGGAGGTATCTTCGGGCGATTCGGAGATGCAATAGGCTTCTTCCGCATAACGCACGTGCAAAGCTCCGCGGTCTACATGGGTATAAACAGCCACTGTCGAGATATTCATCACCCGACAAGTCCGAAAGATGCGCATCGCTATCTCACCCCGGTTGGCTACTAATATTTTTTTTATCATAATCTTTTTCTTTTTAGAAGTCAAAACTTAAAAGAGCAATTTAATAATTTTAGGCACGGATTTAATCCATAAACAGGCTTACAGCGGTAGATTAGAATGTTTCTTAGGAGGATTCGACTGCCGTTTGTTGGCAAGCATCTCGAAACTTCGAATCAACCGCAAACGGGTTACTGCCGGATCGATTACTTCATCCACATATCCCAGTTCCGCCGCCCGGTAAGGATTGGCAAACTTTCCGCGATAATCATCCTGAAGTTCTTTCCGTTTCTCTTCGGGTTTCTCGGCTTTATCTATTTCCTTACGGAAAAGGATATTCACAGCTCCATCCGGTCCCATCACCGCGATTTCGGCGGTAGGGAAAGCAAGATTTACATCTCCACGGATATGCTTGGAACTCATCACATCGTAAGCACCACCGTATGCTTTGCGGGTAATAACCGTCACTTTCGGCACCGTAGCCTCACAATAAGCATAAAGTAATTTTGCCCCGTTACGGATAATTCCGCCATATTCCTGATCGATTCCCGGAAGGAATCCCGGAACATCTACCAGTGTCAGTAAAGGGATATTGAAAGCATCACAGAAGCGGACAAAACGGGCGGCTTTGATAGACGCATTGATATCCAGTGTACCAGCAAGCACCAATGGCTGATTAGCCACCACTCCCACCGTTTTTCCATTCAGGCGGATATATCCCGTCACAATATTCGCAGCATATTCTGCCTGAAGCTCGAAGAAACTATTATCATCAGCCACCGCTTCTATCATCTCTTTTATATTATACGGCTGATTCGGATTGGACGGAATCAAATCTGCCAGTTCCGGAGTCAGGCGAGTCGGCGAATCGCTGGTCGCTACAAACGGAGGCTCTTCCATATTATTCCCCGGCAGATAGGAGATCAATTCACGAATATAATTGATGCACTCAATATCGTTTTCCGCAGAAAGATGGGCTACACCGGACTTTGTCATGTGCACGCCTACTCCACCGAGTTCTTCTTTTGTCACTTCTTCCTGTGTCACGCTTCTCACCACATCCGGTCCTGTAATAAACATATAACCGGAGTTTTTCACCATCAAAATAAAATCGGTCAATGCAGGAGAATAAACAGCACCACCGGCACAAGGTCCCATGATTGCGCTAATCTGCGGAATCACTCCGGATGCCATAGAATTGCGCAGGAATATCTCGGCATATCCGGCCAAAGAACGTACTCCTTCCTGAATTCGTGCACCTCCCGAGTCATTCAATCCGATGATGGGTGCTCCCATCTGCATGGCCATGTCCATCACTTTACAAATTTTCTTAGCATGCGTTTCCGAAAGAGCTCCTCCAAATACGGTGAAATCCTGTGCGAATACATAAACCAGGCGCTTGCCAATCATACCATATCCCGTCACCACCCCGTCTCCGGCGAATTTCTGCTTTTCCATACCGAAATCGGTACACCGATGGGTTACCAACTTATCCAGTTCGATAAACGAACCTTTCTCCAATAATAAATCGATGCGTTCACGGGCGGTCAGCTTGCCCACAGAATGTTGTTTTTCAATGCGAGCGTCTCCGCCGCCTTTTTCTGCTTTCCTGTTCAGTACTTCCAGGTTGCTAATAAGCTCTTTCATAGGCTGTAATTATTAAAGTTGTATGTGTGTGTAAAAATAAACAGTAATAAATGAAATCATTGTCATATTGATTACACAAAGGTACTTTTATATAATGAACGCATCATGCGTGGAAATTGTTAGCATTTATGCCTTAAAACATCTTTATCCATTTATTTAGGGAGCTTTTTTTGCAGGTTGCGACAACAAACTTCCCCGCTTTTCTGTTTATCGCTTATCATTTTTAATAAAACCTATACCCTAACAAAATGAGAACAATTAAAATCTTATTAGCAGCCGGTTTCCTGCTCGTGTTCGGTACAAGTATTCATGCACAGGTACAACGGAATGAAACCTATCTACCCAAATTTGCCATCAAGACCAATGCTCTCTATTGGGCCACTTCTACGCCCAATTTAGGAATCGAAGTGGGATTGGCAAAGAAACTGACTCTCGACATATCCGGTAACTACAATCCGTGGAAGTTTGGTGACGACCGTCAAATCAAACATTGGCTCGTTCAGCCGGAATTACGCTATTGGCTCTGCGAACGTTTCAACGGAAGTTTCTTCGGTTTACACGGACATTACGGAGAAATGAATGTCAGCAATCTGAATATATTCGGAATGGGACATGACCGTTACGACGGCAATCTGTACGGAGCCGGTATTTCCTACGGATATCAATGGATCATAAGCAAACGATGGAGTATGGAAGCTACCATCGGAGTGGGATACGCCCGTCTGGAATATGATAAGTATGCTCGTGGTGACGGAGGTGAAAAGTTGGGACATAACACCCGCAATTATTTCGGTCCGACCAAAATCGGTCTTAGTTTCATTTATGTCATCAAATAATCGAACTCTCTAAAACTTACAATGATGAAAAGAAAACTTATTTATCTATTTATAGCTTTTGCAGCCGCCATCCTACCGGCTCATGCACAAAAATTCCTGAACGATGCGCTCACTCTCTCGAACGTATCTTTATGGCAACAAGGTAACTCTCTCTATGTCAGCATGACCTTCGACATGAAGAATCTGACAATAGGTTCCGCCCGAAGTTTAAGCCTTATTCCCCTGCTGACGGACGGACAGCATAATGTACCCTTGCAAGAAATCATCGTCAATGGTAAAAGACGCGAAAAAGCATATATCCGCAGTCTGGCAATCACTAAGCAAGAACCTACCGCCATTATCGTTCCTTATAATAAAAGGGAAACTTTTAATTATACGCAGGTGATTCCTTACAAACCCTGGATGGCTAATGCCAGTTTGCAACTTGTAGAGAATCTATGCGGATGCGGCAATTATCAGGAAATGAATGCACAGGAACTGATTACCAATGATGTATCTACCGAAGCCAAACGTTTAAGTGCCATGTCTCCTATCATTGCCTATATTCAGCCAACCGTAGAAGTGGTCAAAAACCGTAGCGAACAATATGAAGCTCATCTGGATTTTCCGGTCAACAAATCGGTGATCCTTACCGACTTCATGAACAATCATGCTGAATTGGTGAATATCCATGCCATGTTTGACAAAATACAGAATGACCGGAACCTGACTGTGAAAGGTATCAGTATCAAAGGTTTCGCCTCGCCGGAAGGACCTCTTGCCTTCAATGAACAGCTTTCCCAAAAACGTGCGGAAGCTTTGAAGGATTATCTGGTTAAGAACGAAAAAGTGTCTTCCAAACTATATAAAGTGACTTTCGGTGGAGAAAACTGGGATGGATTGGTAAAAGCACTCCAATCTTCTTCGATGAAGGAGAAGGAAACATTCCTGAACATCATCAAAAATACAACTGACGATGCCAAACGTAAACAGGAAATCATGCGTGTAGGCGGCGGAGCTCCTTACCGTACCATGTTGAAAGAGATTTATCCGGGACTGCGTAAAGTGAATTGCAAAATTGACTACACCGTTGTCAATTTCGATGTTGAACAAGGCCGCATCATTATCCGGGAAAATCCGAAATATCTTAGTCTGAACGAAATGTATCAGGTGGCCAACAGTTATCCGAAAGGCAGCAAGGATTTTGTTAATGTATTCGATATTGCTGTACGCATGTATCCTACTGACGCCGTAGCTAACCTGAACGCAGGAGCCGTCGCATTATCACAAAAGGATTTGGATGCAGCAGTGAAGTTTATGGAGAAAGCCGATCACAATACTGCCGAGTTCATCAACAATACCGGAGTCTACAATTTCCTTAACGGAGACATTAACCGTGCCATGGCCGCATTCGAGCAGGCAGCAAAGCTAGGTAACGAAGCTGCCCTTGCCAACTTAAAACAATTACAACAAATTTTAAGTGTGAAGATGAAATAAACAGAAAAATCTATTTATTCAACCGACCAAAGTGGGGCGTTCGTTTGTTATATCAATAATAAACGACGTTCCACTTTTTAAATCTGATAATTATGACCTTGATCCTTGCTGTTATTCCAGTGTTACTGTTGATTATACTGATGGCATTTTTTAAAATGTCAGGTGATAAAAGTAGTATCATTTCTCTGATTGTAACGATGCTGATTGCTCTTTTCGGCTTTGCTTTCTCGGTAGACAATCTGTTTTACTCCTTTTTATATGGAGCATTAAAAGCTGTCTCTCCTATCTTAATCATTATTTTGATGGCTATTTTCAGTTATAATGTATTGTTGAAAACTGAAAAGATGGAGATTATCAAACAGCAATTCGCATCTATTTCTACCGATAAAAGTATTCAGGTGTTATTACTGACTTGGGGATTTGGAGGTCTATTGGAAGCTATGGCCGGCTTCGGAACAGCAGTAGCTATTCCGGCGGCAATTCTTATCAGTCTGGGATTCAAGCCTATCTTTTCGGCAACGGTGAGTCTGATTGCCAATAGTGTAGCCACTGCTTTCGGAGCAATCGGAACTCCGGTATTAGTATTGGCCAAAGAAACGAATTTGGACGTATTGCATCTTAGTACGAATGTCGTATTGCAATTATCCGTTTTAATGTTCCTGATTCCGCTGGTTCTACTTTTCCTTACTGACTCCAAACTTAAATCGCTCCCGAAAAATATATTCCTGGCTTTATTGGTAGGCGGAGTCTCTTTAGCCAGCCAATATGTGGCAGCAAAATATATGGGTGCTGAATCTCCGGCCATAATCGGCAGTATTCTTTCTATTATCGTAATCGTTATTTATGGAAAACTTACTGCATCCAAAGAAGAGAAAACACGAAAAAGTCATCTGAAAACGAAAGATATATTAAATGCATGGAGCATTTATTTACTGATTCTGTTTCTGATTATTCTGACCAGTCCGCTCTTTCCGGGATTGCGTCATACTTTAGAGAACAATTGGATTACGAGAATCAGTCTGCCTATCAATGCGTCCACCGTCAATTATACTATTTCCTGGCTGACTCATGCCGGAGTATTGCTTTTCATCGGTACTTTTATCGGTGGATTGATTCAGGGGGCTAAAGTAAAAGATCTGTTCATCGTTCTTTGGAATACCGTGAAGCAGTTGAAGAAAACATTCATTACGGTTATCTGCCTCGTGGGGTTATCTACTATTATGGATAGTTCCGGAATGATCGCTGTGATTGCCACAGCACTGGCTACGGCTACCGGAAGTTTGTATCCGTTATTTGCTCCGGTTATCGGTTGTCTGGGAACATTTATCACCGGAAGCGACACCTCTTCCAATATCCTTTTCGGAAAGTTGCAAGCAAACGTGGCTGGGCAAATTCATGTCAGTCCGGATTGGCTGTCTGCTGCAAATACAGTAGGTGCTACAGGGGGTAAGATTATCTCTCCACAAAGTATTGCCATTGCTACTTCTGCCGGAAACCAACAGGGAAAAGAAGGTGAAATACTGAAAGCAGCTATTCCTTATGCTTTAATATATGTGGCGATTACAGGAATTATTGTTTATATTTTCAGTTAATTACCCTAAAATTGAAGAAGATAATAATACTGTTAACAAAGCGTGATAATACTTCCGCTTAACCATTAGATATTAAAACATTTAGCTCGTTTTTGCACGGTTTTGATTCTTTTCACCACAGAGGACACGGAGGACACAGAGGTGAATTTGGTTTATGACTTACGGTTGTGACCCTAATTTTGATGCGTAATCCTCCTACTATAAAGTTGAAAAAATATGAAAACATCTGCCACCTGCAACGAAAAGCGCGTAATGCACTAGTTGATAAATAGTTGGAGCGTTGCAGATACCTGCGGCAGATAGGTTGCAGATAAAGTATCTGCAACACAGTATAAACCTTACATAAGCTAATTCTCCATGAGTGCAGAAGTTTATTGTATACATTATGTAGTGTACTGAATAAGTTGACACTTCTTAAATTCGAAATTCACATGGAAGAATTAAAAAAGAAGTACACTCCTTACACAGAATCTGAACGAATGTCGTATATTCGTGAGTATTTATCGACTTCCGAAACGAAGTATCAGTTTGCCAAGCGTACGGGTATTTGCCGTCGTTTGCTGATTCTTTGGCTTGATAAGTATCATATAAATGATAAAGTTATGAGTACAGAACAACCCTCTTTAAGCAAAGCCTCTGATGAGTCTCTCAATGAACTGGAAAAAGAACTCGCTGCATTGCGTGCCGAAAACCGCAAACTTCAGCGTGCCCTTCAGGAGGAAAGTCTTC
The DNA here is from genome assembly GCF_027257075.1 of Bacteroides sp. LFL-34. NCBI lineage: Bacteria > Pseudomonadati > Bacteroidota > Bacteroidia > Bacteroidales > Bacteroidaceae > Bacteroides > Bacteroides sp. LFL-34. The sequence continues at coordinate 93,312 of NZ_JAPQKZ010000028.1, forward strand.
GTCATGAAGCTTGTGAGGAATTGATTAATCTTGCGGAGTCAACCTATCACATCAAGGTTCGAAAAAACTCCGATGCCAAGTAATCGACACCTTGTCACAGGGGAACTCTGCCCTTCATATGCGCGGCAGTCTGCAGTTCCTCTGTGATTACTTCGGCATAACCAGACAAGGTTATTATAAGCATGTCAACAGAAAAAAGGAAATAGACATCCTCACATCAAGCATTGTGCTGTATTGTAATGAGTTACGTAAACTTATGCCTAAGGCTGGTATGCGTGAACTCTATGCATGCTGCCTCCGCAAGTTTGGTGTCAGGATGGTCATTGGGCGTGATCAATGCTATAATATTTTTCGTGCTAATGGCCTGTGTCAACGTGTCAGGCATGTGAGACCAAAGACTACAAATTCCAATCATAATTATTACATTTATCCGGACTTGCTGAATGTCATTCCTAAATTTGTAGCTGACACATTCGGTTCAATGGTTGTAGCGGACATAACCTATGTTGCCACGTGCCAGGGATGGGCTTACCTGTCTCTTCTTACCGATGCGGGCAGTCGGGCCATAGTCGGATATGCCCTGTGCAAAACACTTGAAGCGGAAGGTCCCTTAAAGGCACTTAGGATGGCTATGGACTTTTACAACAGATACAATGTTGATTTGAGTAGTCTCATACACCATTCTGACCGGGGAGTGCAATACTGCTCAAACCTGTATGTAGGTATGCTCAAGAAACATCATATTAATATCAGTATGACTCAGTGTGGGGATCCGCTACATAATGCTCTGGCTGAACGGATGAATAACACGATCAAGAATGGGTGGCTGTTTGACTGCGAAGATGACAGCTTTGAACAGTTGGATAAACGTATAGCCGATGCCATATATGCATACAATTATCTTCGACCCCATCACGGCATACAAATGAAAACACCGATGGAATATATTCGTAACGGCAGGGGAAAGGTAGCTGAAGTCCCGCTCGTCGGGACGGGTGCTCCCGCCCCTATTCTTATGGATTACGCAAGCGAATTTTGATAATTTCTCGAAAAAAAAGCATCCGTCCTAATTACAGCGAACATAATCGTAACTAATTTCGCTCTAACTGCATTCAGAACCGACA
>NZ_JAPQKZ010000029.1:0-93464 GCF_027257075.1 Bacteroides sp. LFL-34
CTTTATCCATTCAGAGTGAGAGAAAGGGGGACATTGTCTCTCTTTCCTCTCTGAAAAATAAATGTTTTTATTGCTTATTATCCGCACCCAAAAAGTTGCATTTATAAGTTGAACTCAAGGGAAATTATAATCCTTTGTACCGTGCTCAACATTACGGACGTGAAGTTTCTCGTGATAATTACCGCCTGAACTTTTTTATGGATGTGAAGCCTTTCAAGGGATTCAATTATCGTCTGAATACTTCCGTTTATAATCAGACATCTGAAGACGGTTCCTATAAAGATTCCCAATATCCGGGAGGCGGAGGAACAGCTGTGCTCGACGAATCACGCACGCAGAACTGGCTGGTTGAGAATATTGTGACTTATAAAGTGCCTATCCGCAATAAGAAACATCAGTTGACGTTGACCGGTGTGCAGTCTGTCGACCATAATGGCTCGAAGTCTATCGGCTATTCAGTAGAGAATCTTCCGGTAGATAAAGATTGGAATTTCATTTCTCAAGGTGAGTTTACAGGCAAGCCCCGTCGTCAGTTTAATGAAAATAATCTGGTGTCGTTCATGGCTCGTGCACAGTATTCGCTTTTAGACCGTTATCTATTGAATGTGGCTGTTCGTCGCGACGGTTCCAGCCGTTTCGGAAAAGAAAATAAATGGGGTACATTCCCGTCAGCTGCTTTTGCCTGGCGTGTCAATCAGGAGAATTTCCTGAAAGATGTGTCGTGGATTGATAACCTGAAATTACGTGTCAGTTATGGTATTGTTGGTAATCAGAACGGTATCGGCAATTACACTACTTTGGGGCTGGCAGATAATAAAGGATATGAGTTTGGAGATACTTTCCAGATGGGATATTTGCCGGGTAAGGAGCTTTCTAACCCGAACCTGAAATGGGAACAGTCTGCAACGGCTAATTTAGGTGTTGATTTTAGTTTCTTCAATGGTCGCCTGAATGGTACGGTGGAATATTACAATACGCATACGAAAGATTTATTGGTGGAACGCTCTTTGAATGCATCACTTGGATATACCACTATGCTGGATAATCTGGGAAAGACAAAATCCAGTGGTATCGATCTTTCTTTAAATGGTGATGTGATACGTACGAAAGAGTTTACCTGGTCGCTTGGAACTAATTTCAGTATGTATAAGAATGAAATTGTCCGTATTGACGATACGCTCGATGAAAATGGTAAACCCGCCAGTCAGGTAGCACAGGGATGGATTATCGGAGAACCGATCAATGTATATTATGATTATCTGGTAGACGGAATTTTTCAGTATGATGATTTTGATATTACTCGTGATGGTACAGGTAATCTGGTATATACGCTGAAAAACACCTATGACAGTAACAATGACGGTGTAGCCGACAGCCCGATTGATTACGGCGGCGCTATTGAACCGGGTATGGTTAAGGTACGTGATAACAATGGAGACGGAAAGATCACGGCAGATGACAGAGTGCCTATCCGGAAAGATCCGAAATTTACCGTCTCTCTTTCTTCCACATGGAACTGGAAAGGATTTGACTTGTTCATGGATTGGTATGGAGTTTCCGGCAGAAAGATAAAGAATAGTTATTTGTATGACTATAATTCCGGAGGTTCTTTGCGTGGAAAACTGAATGGAGTGAAGGTGGATTATTGGACTCCGTTCAATCCGTCGAACGAATTCCCGCGTCCTTCTTATAGCGCAGACCCTGCTTATTTGAGTGCCATCGCTATTCAGGATGCATCTTATATCCGTTTACGCACCTTACAATTGGGATATACTTTCCCGGCCAGACTATTGAAGAATACTCCGATTCATAAATTACGTCTGTATGCAACTGCTACTAACTTGCTGACATTTACGGAATTTAAGTCTTATAGTCCCGAACTGACTCCCGGGTCTTATCCGGAGTCCAGACAATATGTATTTGGTGTCAATGTTTCATTCTAAAATAAAGAATCCTTATGAAAAAGTTAATATATACAGCCTTTGTCATCTGCGGAATGTTGACCGCTTCCTGCTCGGATTTATTAAATCTGGAATCAAAGACAGACGTGACGAACAATTATCTGTTCACTACTCCCGAAGGGTTGAATACAGCTGTTACAGGTCTGTACTCCCTAGCTCGTGAATTGCCGGGTGGAGCGGATAATAATGAATCCAATCTGTACATCGTTACTATGTGTGACTTTAATACGGATATTGCGATACTTAGAGCAGGTGTTTCTACTTCAATCGGACGTTTGAACACGAGTTTTACTCCAAGTACTGGGGATGTCAATAAGTTCTGGAAACATCACTATGGTATTATTGGAAAAGCAAATGAAATTATTGTAGCCGCAGAAGCTCTGGGGCTGGATGACAGCGATGTGCTCCATGCATGGAGTGAAGCGAAATTCTTCAGAGGACGGAGCTATTTTGAACTCTGGAAACGCTTTGACCGTCTTTATCTGAATATCACCCCGACCACCGTCGACAATCTGAAACGGGAATACAAACCTGCTTCTCATGAAGAACTGATGACGCTGATTACAACTGACTTGGACGATGCCATGAAAGGGCTGGACTGGTCGCTTCCTCAAAATAATGGAAATGTATTGTATGGACGGGTAACAAAAGCTACTGCCAAGCATGTTCGTGCACAGGTTGCCATGTGGGAGTCAGATTGGGATACAGCCATTGAGGAATGTGAGGATATCTTTAAGCAGGAAGGCATCTACTCGATGGAAAAGAAAGCCGAGAATGTATTTAATGGGGCAGATTTGAAATCTCCGGAAGTGTTATGGAGTTTCCAATATTCACAAAACTTGGGTGGAGGTGGTTCCGGAACTCCGGTTGCCGGACATCGTGTCTCTATTCAAACCACTACCCGAATCAATAAAATTTCAGGTTGTATCAATACGGCCGATCAGGGTGGATATGGTTGGGGACGTATTTATCCGAATACCTATCTGTTGAGTCTGTACGATCAGGCAAAAGATACGCGATATAATGAGTTGTTTGTTCACCGTTTCAAATATAATGACCCTACTTCTCCTAAATATGGAGAATTGATTCCTCTTACACAGAGTTCCAGCTATTGTGAAACACTGCATTTTATGTCGAAAAAATACTTTGACCAATGGACGATGGCTGATAATCCGGACCGGACAACAGGTTTCAAGGATCTGATTGTCTATCGACTGGCAGAAACTTACTTAATGGCGGCAGAGGCATATATGCGTCGTGACGGAGGTATGAGTACGGATGCTTTGCGCTGTTACAATAAAACATGGGAACGTGCGGGAAATGATAAATTTGCAGGTCCTCTGACGCAGGATATACTTTTGGATGAATATGCCCGTGAGTTGAATTTTGAAGGCGTTCGCTGGCCTTTGTTGAAACGTTTGGGACTCTTGGGCGAAAGAGTGAAAGCGCATTATGGCGAGACGAAGGCTGAAAACCCTTATCTGGATAAAGATTATGCGGAATGCCGTACCAGTTTTGTGGTTGGAAAGCACGAATGTTGGCCTATTCCACAGGAACAGATTGACTTGATGGGGAAAGAGAATTTCCCACAGAATGAGAACTGGTATTAAGCGATTGATTATCTGTAAAACATGAATGAATATGAAAAAAATAATATACTTCTTATTGATTTTAAATCTGGGGTTACTTTCTTGTGTCGATGATGCATCGGTACGCGTGATGCCTGAATTTAATTGTAAAGATACAAAAGTAAATTTGGCGAAAGCGGCGGGTTCTTCTGTTACGTCGCTGTTATATACCAATGTTGGTCAGGTTGTTGCACAGTACGAAGCAGAATGGCTTTCTGTAGATGTAAGTTCAAAAAGTGTTGTCTACACGGCCTTGACACAAAATGATGGTGAAGATGCAAGAACGGCTGTCGTGAAACTGACTTGCGGCTCATATACAGTAGAAGTGACGGTTACCCAGGATTCTAAAGAACCGGATCTTTCTTTGAAGATAGGACAAAGTGTGGATGAGGGTATCGGTATGATTTTCTGGGTGGATCCTTCGGATAATATGGTAGGAAAAGCGGTTTCAGTGAAACGTCAGGGAGGGAATCCTTTTGAGGCTTCTGTGATGCCTCATAGTGCATTTTCCACTGTCAACGGATATGCTAATTCTGCCTTGTTCACTTCTCCGTCGGCAAATGATGCGGTAGCATATTGCCAGTCGTTGGGTGACGGGTGGTATCTGCCTGCCCGCGATGAATTATGGGAATTGTTTGATGCCTATAATGGTGTTGGACATACTGATCCGGATTTTGTTTCAGCCGTACCTGATAAACTGACGGAAGTAGAGAAGGCGGCACGTGCTGCATTTGATAAGATGTTGACTGATTTACAAGGTGATGTGATGAACGAGGCTGCCGGTTCGGGTAATGGCGAAAGCTATTGGTCGAGTACGGAAAACGCAGCAGGTAATCAGGCTTATTGGGTACGTTTCGGTAAATCGGGAGCTGATGCAGGAAATAAAACAGCTACCAACCGTTTTGTAAGATGTATGCGTACAATCGGTGATTATACTTATCCTGAAGAACCGGGAACATTGACGGTTAATCCAAATCCTGTGACATTGGAAGGAGCTAATGAAGCGGAAGCAAATGTGACATTGACATCCAATAAAACGGTATTTAGTGTGGCTTTGGCAAATGATTCCTGGCTTTCGTATACTATTTCGGGCACAACAGTTACGTTCAAGGCAAAATCTAAAAATACCACTGGCGATGTTCGTACGACTGTTGCTACGGTTACAGCCGGTACTGGCACAGCCGCTAAGTCGGTGGAGGTAACGGTGAATCAGAATGTTGCGGCTGAAGGAGGCGCTTCTCTCGAATTAAGCACAAATGCCGTGACTATTACTCCTGATGCTGTGACGAAATCAGAAGGAATAACGATGATTTCTGATGAAACAGAATTTACAGTAAATATAACTGATGAGTCTTGGGTGAAAGCGTATGTTGATATAACAAGTAAAACTCTTTATTTCTGGACATTATCGCCTAATTTGAATAGTTCTAACCGGGTAACGACTGCTACGGTAATAGCCGGAAGCGGAGCGAATGCACCTAAACAAGAAGTTACTATTACACAAAGAGGGCTTTTAAGTTCCGAGTTTGCGGTGGGACAGGTGATTGCGGATAATGGTTCGTTAAAAGGAGGCATTGTGTTCTGGGTAGATGGCACTAATCGTGGTAAGGCTAAGATTATGTCGTTGGACAGAGAGAATCTGGCATGGTCTACGGCAAGCTCTCCGGCTTCTACCGGTTTAACTTTATCCAATGACAATGGCCTGGCAAATACTACTGCGTTGGCAGCATTGCCGAATGCAGCAGAAATGCCCGCTCTTAAATATTGTATGGATAAAGGTTCCGGATGGTATTGGCCTACGAGAACGGATTTGGAACAGATGTTTGAAACTTATAATGGGACTGCAGTGGCAGATGCAACGGAGAATAACCCGGATGCGATTACCGATTTTGAGAAAGCAAACCGTACAGCTTGGGATCAAGTGATTACTGGTGCGGGAGGAACTATCATGAATACGGCAGCAGCATCTGCTACCGGAGATTCCTATTGGGCTAGTCGTGAAACATCGAGCGGTACAAGCGCATTTTATGTACGTTTTGGAAAACCGCTTGCCTGGGATAAATCGAATGCTAAAAAAGACGGTAAAAGATTTGTTCGTGCAGTCCGTTCAATCTCGAAATAATGGTATTAAGTATGTATAAGGTATATCCAAAAATAATTTTAGCCTGTTTGTTACTGGTTATGACCGGCACGGTTTATAGTCAGCGTGTGACGCAAACGATTAATGACGGTTGGAAGTTCTCCCTCTTTGAGGGAGATGCCTCTACTGCTGACTTTGATATTTCCGGTTGGACTGACGTTTCCATTCCTCATACGTGGAATGCAAAAGATGCAGATGATGAAATTCCCGGTTATTTCCGGGGAAAAGGCTGGTACAGGAAAGTGGTGGCTGTGGAGGAACTGATCCCCGAACAAAGAGTCTATCTTAGTTTTGAGGGAGCCAATCAGGAAACGAATGTGTTTGTGAATGGAACGTTTGTTGGAAATCATAAAGGTGGTTATTCCGCTTTTACGTTTGACGTGACTGATTATGTTCATGCCGGACGCAATCTGATAGCTGTGAGCGTTGACAACTCGCATAATCCGGATATTGCTCCTCTTTCAGCGGACTTTACTTTCTTCGGGGGAATCTATCGGGATGTTTATCTGGTGTATACTTCTCCTGTGCAACTGTCTACTACTCATTACGCTTCTAGTGGGGTGTATCTCAAAGCATCGAAGATTACGGATTTGCAAGCAGATATTTCAGTAAAGACATTCTTGTCTAATGCTTTGAAGAGTAATCAATCATTGATTCTTGAAACGGAGATTTTGGATGCAGATGGTAATAGAGTAGCACTTTCACAAAAGAAAGTAAATGTGAAGGCAGAAGAAAAGAATGTAGCTTTTGAATCGCTCATGGCTATTACGCAGCCTAAACGTTGGGATGTAGACTCTCCTTATATGTATAAGGTATATAGCCGTCTGAAGAATAAAAAAGAGGAGGTGCTCGATTGTGTTGTCAATCCGCTGGGAATTCGTGAATATCGTTTTGATGCGGAGAAAGGTTTTTTCTTGAATGGGAAATATCGGAAATTGATTGGTACCAGTCGGCATCAGGATTACAAAGGAATGGGAAATGCTTTGCGGGATGAAATGCATATCCGGGATGTACAGTTGAGTAAGGATATGGGAAGTAATTTCCTGCGAGTGGCTCATTATCCGCAAGATCCGGTTGTGATGCAGATGTGTGATAAGTTAGGACTATTGACTTCGGTTGAAATTCCAGTAGTGAATGCCATCACTCAAAGTAAGGCATTTATGGATAATTGCGTGGAACAGGTGACAGAGATGGTTTGTCAGAACTATAATTATCCATCTGTTATTATTTGGGCTTATATGAATGAAGTGCTTTTGCGTCCTCCTTTTAATCCGGAAAATAGGACGGAACGGGCGGACTACATGACATTCCTTCATCAAATAGCTTCGGCGATTGAGGCGCAGATCAGAAGTCTGGATTCGGAACGCTATACCATGTTGCCTTGTCATTCTACTTCTCAAATCTATCAGGAAGCAGGAATTGCAGAATTACCGATGCTATTGGGTTTTAATCTTTATAATGGATGGTATGGTGGTAGCTTGAGTGGATTTGAAGAGAAACTGGAAGAACTTCACAGGGAGTTTCCTCACAAACCGTTGCTCATTACCGAATATGGGGCGGATGTGGATACTCGTATTCACTCTTTTTCGCCGATGCGGTTTGATTTTAGTTGTGAATTTGGTTCCATCTACCACGAACATTACTTGCCTGAAATTCTAAAGAGGGATTATATCGTGGGAGCTATGGTTTGGAACTTGAATGATTTTTATTCCGAAGCCAGAAGAAACGCTATGCCTCATGTGAACAATAAAGGGTTGGTAAGTATGGATAGAGAACGTAAAGATGGATATTATCTTTATCAGGCTTATCTGAAAGAGGCACCTGTCCTGCACATTGCTTCTAAATCGTGGAAGAACAGGGCAGGAGCCAGTCGGGATGGAAAGAGCTGTACGCAACCTTTGAAGGTGTATACCAATGCAGATAAGGTGGAAGTCTTTTTAAATGGAAAGAGTTTGGGAGTATATCCGGTATCGGATAAGGTCGTTTCTGTGGATATTCCTTTTGTCAACGGAGAAAATGTGGTAGATGCTGTAATTGAAAAAGAGGGACGCGAATATCGTGACCAGTATGTTTGCAATTTCCAATGTGTCAATGTGAAGAACGGCTTTACGGAAGTCAATGTATTACTGGGTGCTCAACGTTATTTCGAGGATCGGACAGCAGAACTGTGTTGGATACCGGAACAGGCTTATGAAAAAGGCTCATGGGGATATATTGGCGGAGAAGTGGCTCCGAACAAGACTCGTTACGGTTCTTTGCCTGCCAGCGACACTGATATACTGGGAACGGATCAGGATCCTATCTTTCAGACGCAACGGGTAGGTATTGAGGTCTTTAAAGCGGATGTGCCGGATGGTGTCTATGCTGTATATTTGTATTGGACGGAACTTACTTCTGAAAATAAGAGAGAGGCTTTGGTGTATAATTTAGGAAATGATGTGGTGAAAGAGGAGTATGCAAACCGGGTATTTTCTGTGGATATAAATGGGGTATCTGTTGCCGGGCAAATGAATATTGCAGAAGAATACGGTTCCGAACGTGCGGTCATTAAAAAGTATATTGTTCCGGTTTCACAGGGAAAAGGGCTTGTCGTTCGTTTTGGAGCGGTAGAGTCTGTGCCTATTTTAAATGCAATACGAATCGTAAAAGAATATTAGAAGATGAAAAATAGTATAGTTATATTGTTTTTACTGCTGTTATCCCAGTTGGGTTATGGGCAGGGGCGTACATTTAAGGTCACTGCCCGTCCGTGGGTGAAAGGACAGAAAGATCTTCCATGGAAGGAGTATGATACCCGTACCATTGCTCAATTGGATGGTTTTAAAGCTACTGATAAAGTGCATGTAAATGAGTATGGAAGTGATTGGGATGCTCCGAAACACCGGGCTACTGGATTTTTTAGAGTAGAACGTATTGGAAATCGTTGGTGGATGATTGATCCCGACGGATATCGGCATTTGCAGAAAGTGGTGGTTGGAGTACGTTTGGGGACTTCCGAACGCAATAAACAAGCGATGCTGGACAAATTTGGTACGGAAGAAAAATGGATCGAAAGAACAGCACAGATGATTCATTCACTGGGCTTTTCCGGTACGGGCTCTTGGAGTAACGAAGAGGCGATTGCTTCTTACAATGCATCCCACAAGGAGGTCTTGACCCGCTCAATCATTCTCAACTTGATGAGCGGATATGGAAAGAAACGGGGAGGAACTTATCAGTTGCCTGGTAACACGGGATACCCTAATCAGTGTATTTTCGTTTTTGATCCGGAATTCGAAACTTATTGCGATGAGATGGCACAAAAACTGGTTGCGAATAAAATGGATAAAAACATCATTGGTTATTTTTCGGATAATGAACTTCCGTTCGGACCCAAGAATCTGGAAGGCTATCTGACTTTACAGAACCCTGGTGATCCGGGAAGAGTGTATGCGGAATCCTGGTTGAAAAAGCAGGGAATTACTTCGCAACAAATAACCGATGAGCACCGGGAGGAGTTTGCAGGGGTGGTAGCTGAACGATATTATAAAGTGGTATCGGAAGCGATTCGGAAGTATGATCCCAATCATCTCTATCTGGGTAGTCGTTTACATGGAAAACCGAAGTTTATCCGCCAGATTGTGGAAGCGGCAGGCAGGTATTGTGATGTCGTTGCAATTAACTACTATGGAGCGTGGACGCCGAGTGAGAAGACCATGAAACATTGGGGAGAATGGGCTCAAAAACCTTTCATCATTACGGAATTTTATACGAAAGGAATGGATTCCGGACTGGCGAATACGACAGGAGCAGGTTTTACCGTTCAAACTCAACAGGAACGTGGATATGCCTATCAGCATTTTGTTTTAGGATTATTGGAAAGTGGAAATTGTGTCGGATGGCACTGGTTCCGTTATCAGGATAATGACCCGACGGCAAAAGGAGCAGATCCTTCGAATCTGGACTCTAACAAGGGACTGATAGATAATGAATACAATCTTTATAAACCGTTGGCCGATGCTATGAAAGAATTGAATATCAATGCCTATCGTTTAGCCGACTGGTTCGATCAACAATCAAATAACAATCAATAAAATACACACCATGAAAAAAATATTTATACTGGGAGCTTTACTGTTTATAACTTCTATTCCTATGGTTTCTTGTACGGATGATGATGATAAGGACCCTAATTTTATGCCTCCTGATATAGTGATGGGTGGGGGAGATGTGGAGTCGGAATACCCGGAAGATTTACCCGTTCCTGGAGCCTCTGTGGTATATGCTCCGTCATTAAATGCCAATATGTATCGCCCTATCAGTGTCAAGTATTCCAGTGCTTATCCTCCCATATCCAGTTGGACAACGGGGAATACACGTATTATTGCTTATATGGATGGATATAAACCGGCTATTAAGACATTGAAAGCGTATCAGGAGTCGGTGAATAAATATGGAAGTTCGACAACGCTTCCGAAACAAGCAGCTACGGGCAGGTTTTATACGAAGAAGATAGATGGACGTTGGTGGTTGGTTGATCCAGAAGGTTGTTTACATCTGGAACGCAGTGCGACTTCTTTGCGTAAGGGGACTTCCAGTCGTAATAAAGCGGCTTGGAATAGTAGGTTTGGAACTGATGAGAAATGGCTGTCTACTACTCAACGTGAATTGAGCGAGATTGGCTTTCATGGTACAGGTGCCTTCTGTACAGGTACTTATTCACTGATTCAGACTCATAATGCTTCCAATCCGAGCAGTCCGTTGACTTTGGCGCCTTCATTTGCTTTTCTAAGCCAGTTCAAGAGTGCGAAGTCTTATAATTATCCCGGAGGAAGCGATGATAATGCTGCAGGTCTTGTGTTTTATAATGGATGGGCCGAATGGTGTGATTCATATTTGGCAGGTAGTGCTTTCGCAGATTATTTGCGTGATCCTAATGTCTTGGGGTTCTTTTCGGATAATGAGATAAACTTCTCTTCAAACAGTTCCCGGATTTTGGATCGTTTCCTGGCTATCAACAGTTCGAATGATCCGGCTTATGTTGCGGCAAAAAGCTTTATGGATTCCAAGGGCGTGCAAAGTGTGACGGATGCCTTGAATAATGAGTTTGCAGGCATCGTAGCAGAGAAATATTATAAAGCAGTGAAAGAGGCAGTGATGAAAGTAGATGATAAGCTGCTTTATCTGGGGACTCGATTGCATGGAACTCCTAAATATATGGAGGGAGTGATGAGAGCTGCCGGAAAATATTGTGATGTCATTTCTATCAACTATTATAGCCGTTGGAGTCCCGAACTGACAACAGCGATTGCAGACTGGGCAAGTTGGGCAGATAAGCCGTTTCTTGTAAGTGAGTTTTATACGAAAGGGGTGGAGGATTCCGATCTGAATAACCAGTCGGGAGCCGGGTATTCTGTTCCTACACAAAATGAGAGGGCTTATGCTTATCAGCATTTTACATTAGGATTGCTTGAAGCTAAGAATTGTATCGGATGGCATTGGTTTAAATATCAGGATGATGATGGTACGGATAATTCGTCGAAACCTGCCAATAAGGGTCTTTATGATAATTCTTATCAGTTGTTTCCTTATTTATCTTTCTTTGCCCGCGAATTGAATTTTAATGCGTATGATTTGATCCAGTATTTTGATAAATAGGTATTCGTTTCGATATAATATTTGAAAAGAAAGACAAAGTGCGAATTTTGCAATAGTAGTTTTTATCAAAGCTATACAGCGAAATTCACACTTTTTATTTTCTGATTAGTTGTGTACTAACGTACCTATCTCTTCTCCGCTGATTACTTTCTTTAAGTTACCTACTGTGTCCATATCAAATACGACGATAGGCAGGTTATTTTCTTTGCACATACAAGTCGCAGTTAAATCCATAACTTTCAGACCACGTTTCAACACTTCATCATACGTAATATCATCGAATTTGGTTGCGGTAGGATCTTTTTCAGGATCAGCTGTGTAAATGCCATCTACGCGAGTACCTTTCAGCATAACGTCTGCTTCGATTTCTATTCCTCTAAGTGAAGAACCGGTATCTGTAGTAAAGAAAGGATTTCCTGTTCCTGCAGACATGATGACCACTTCACCGTTTTCCATACATTCGATGGCTTTCCATTTACTGTAGAATTCACCGATAGGTTCCATCCGTACTGCTGTCAATACACGTGCTTTTACACCGGTAGCCACAAGAGCAGAACTTAGAGCGAGGCTATTGATAACGGTAGCCAACATTCCCATTTGGTCACCTTTCACACGGTCAAAACCTTTATTGGCTCCGCTTAATCCGCGGAATATATTACCTCCTCCGATGACGATACCAATCTGTGCCCCTTGTTCGTGGATTTCTTTGATTTGTTGAGCATATTCTGCCAGTCTTTTTTCGTCAATGCCGTATTGCTTTTCGCCCATCAAGCTCTCTCCACTGAGCTTTAGTAAGATTCTTTTATACTTTGCCATACCTTTTGCTTTTTATTGTTTGCCGCAAATATAGAGATAATTTATCGGATAGCCTCACTGGGATGCGATTACTTTTTTTATTATTTGCCTTCCCAAAAAGGTTTGTACAACCCCTCGCAGGGAAAGATAAATGAGAAAAGCCAGCCACAGGGCGTGATTTCCCAGGAGAGGATGGAAAGCGTAATATACTCCGAAGAAGCTGGCGGAAGCGACTAACATGGAGTAAAGCATCTGACGGGTAGCGGTGGCACCAATAAATACTCCATCCCACAGGAAAGCGGAAAAGCCAGCTAGTGGAATGATAAGTGCCCAGTAAAAATAAGTGTCTGAAGCGTTGATTACTGAAGTGTCATTGGTTAGTAGGCCAAGAAATTCTTTTCCACCGATTGCATAAAGGATGGTGAATATCAATGAAAGACCCAATCCCCAATAGAAAAGGTGATGTACAGTGTTGCGTAAGGCTGTTTGATTCTTGGCACCTATGTAACGGCCGGCCAGTGCTTCACCGGCATAAGCAAATCCGTCCATGATGTAAGAAAACAGAGTGAATAGTTGCATGAGCAAGGTGTTTACGGCTAATACAATTTCTCCTTGGGCGGCTCCTGCAGAGGTGAAAAACATGGTGACTACAACCAGGCAAAGGGTACGGAAGAAGATGTCCCGGTTGACTTGGAAGAAACGGTACATGGCTTGTTTCTGTATAATTTCTTTCCATACGATCCGCTTTCTTAGTGCACTATAATAGCGCATATATAGCAATATGGCCATGAAGAAACCTGCATATTGGGCTATTAAAGTTCCTGTTGCCACTCCTGCCACTTTCATATCCAGCAAGTAGACAAAGGATAGGCTGGCTACAATATTGACAATGTTTTGAGTAATAGCGATATACATGGGAAAGCGTGAATTCTGCATTCCGATAAACCAACCGGCGAATCCATAAAGTCCTAATGTGGCGGGAGCTCCCCAGATACAGATATAGAAATAAGTAGTTGCCAGTTGCTCGACTTCCGGTGTGGTTTGTATCAGAGTGAATGCCAATTTCAGGATGGGGTATTGGAGTATCAACAGGCAAAGAGCTATAAACAATCCTACGCCAACGGAACGTAACAGTAACCGGGTGATTTCATTTAGATCATGCTGCCCATACGCTTGTGAGGTCATGCCACTCGTCCCCATGCGTAGGAATCCGAAAATCCAATAGATAATATTAAACAACATTCCCCCTACAGCGATGGCTCCAATGTAGGCCGGAGAACCGAGGTGTCCTACGATGGTAACATCGATAAGTCCCAGTAGCGGGACGGTAATATTTGATATAATCGATGGTATGGCTATCCGTAATATTCGTCTGTTTTCGGAGGATTGTTTTTTATCTATCATTTTATAGAAACACTTTTATCAAATTGATTGTTCTTTTCGTCCACAAAGGTACATTTTTTATTTTTTTTGTTGTATCTTTGTGAATCACGAACTAAATAGCAATCAGATGGATTATGAGGACCTTAACTATTTTTCTTATCTCTTTATTCTCACTGCCGCTGGCGCTGAATGCACAGTCGGTTGATGAGATGTTGCAGAAAGTATCTGCCGCCATTGAGGCTGGGCAGAATGGACAGGCTGTGAGCTATTTCCGACAGACTATTCCTCTGAATATAGACCGTACGGAAATGTATTATTGGACGAATGTGGACAAGAATAGTGAAATTAGCTCCAAACTGGCTACTGAATTAGCTCTCGCCTATAAAAAGAAACGGAATTACGACAAAGCTTATTTGTTCTACAAAGAGTTGCTGCAAAAGGACCCAAATAATGTAGATTGTTTGGAAACATGTGCGGAAATGCAAGTGTGCCGCGGACAAGAAAAAGATGCTTTGCGTATGTACGAAAAAATATTGCAACTCGATGCGGATAATCTGGCTGCTAATATCTTTTTAGGAAACTATTATTATTTGATGGCAGAGCAGGAGAAGAAAAAGTTAGAAACGGATTACAAAAAACTTCCTTCTCCCACTAAAATGCAGTATGCCCGCTATCGGGATGGATTATCGAAGTTGTTTACTACCCGGTATGAGAAAGCGCGTAACTCTTTACAGAAAGTTGTTCTACGTTTTCCATCGACAGAAGCTCAAAAGACATTGGATAAGATATTGAGAATAGAAAAAGAGGTGAATCGCTAGGTGGTTCACCTCTTTTTCTATTCTCAAGGTATTTTTATTCCATCTCAATCGGACAAAGTAGCACTCCACCAGTAGTATGGCGATCTATCGATTGATATATAGGTTGGCTTCTTTGTATTGTTTGAGACGACATTGTTATGTTTCTTGTATTCCGATTGGTTCCCGTTATCAGAGTAATGGCCTTGTTTAACATAAACTCATCAGAGCTGCCTAAAGGGAGCAAAGTGTCTTCTGGATTTTGGGCTAAATTAAACTCGTTCCAATCGTAATCGGGGGTAAATCCGGCACTATAGTCTGAATGTACAGCATTGGTAACTTTTGTAGTAATAGGCCAATACGCCCATTCATATTGATCATCTGAATACTTCTGCATTCCGACATTTTTCCCTTCTGTTAATTCACCGATGAGTATGATATTCATGAAGGGTTCCAAACTGCTGATAACCAATTCTGAGGATGATGCGGTATTTTCACTTGTTAAGATATAAATGCGATTAGAATTAAGCTTCAAATAGCCTGTCGTTCCTCCAGTTTCCGTATTGAAATATCTGGTGTGTGTCACTTTCCCTTTGTTGTTGGAAAAAATACCAAAGACTTTATCTTTGTACTCTTCGGAAATCAAAAGTCCTGCTAGCATATTGGCCGAATGTTCATAACCGCCCCCGTTATAGCGCAAATCTAATACAAATTCGTTCACTCCTTTTGATTGGAAATCGGCAAATATGGTTTTCATTTCTTCATCATAAGTACGATCATCTACGCCCGTTGGCCCCGGAGTGAAATGGTTGTAAACCAGATAGCCTATTTTCTTATCTCCAAACGTAAGTACGTCATGATAATATAACGGATTATCTTCGACTGCCGTAGAAGCTCCTATGGCAATTGTCTTAGTTTCTGAATTGTGTTTTATAATCCATTGAGAAGCAGAACCATTCAATAGGGCCTTGTAATTTCCTTCTTTTATATTATTTTTTCCATCTATACCTATAATCCAATCTCCTCGTTCCAAACCGGCTGCATGTGCAGGGCTATTGGGTAGAATATACACTACTCGGGCATAATAATATCCTAAAGGTTTGTTATTTCCATCTACTATATTAAACAATGTAAATTCCATTCCATAGGTCTTGTCTGCATCAATACTGGTACGTGTTTTATAATCTTTATTCTTCTCCATGTAAGAATAGTAGTAGAGGTGTTTTCCATTCCTTGTTTTGCCATCGTTCAGACTGAGCAATGAATAAAAGAAAGTTTCAGGGTCGGCTGTGTAATCTATTTTGTTAGTTGCTGGTAACTCATTATACCATAAATAATCGTTACGCAATTTTTTCTCTATCCAATGATTTATGCTAAGATCCGTATCATCATCGTCTCCTTTTATCGAATCTGTATCATCATCTGAACAAGACACGCTAAATAAACAAAGGAATATTCCTATCCATATATGTAGGCCGAATTGAGCTTTCGTCATTTTTCTCATTTTTTATAAGGTTGCTAATTTACAAATATATTTATTTTTTCAACACAATGTAGCAATAATAGTTTGTTAAGTGATGATTATTTCAGTAAATATTCCACCTCCTTAAACATATAGCCTCTTTTGTTTAGTATTTCATCTTCCAGTATTAATCTTCCTTCGGGTTCTACACAAATGATTCGTGCAAGAAATTCACCGTTGGCATCTTTAAAACGATGCATTCCTTCCTTTTTGAAAAGAGACATTTCATATTGGCAGACTATTGATTCCGTATTGCCTTTTTTAAGTAAACTATAATAAGATTGGATACGCAATACGATGCTCTTCAGTATTTCAAATAGATCGAACTCTTTTCCTGTAATTTGTCGCAGTGAAACAGGATTAGGGGCAAAACTGTGAAACGTTTCCTGATTAATATTGATTCCAATCCCTGCTATACTTTGACTGATGTTCCGTCCCATCAGATCGTTTTCTATCAACATTCCACATATTTTCTTTTCTTTCCAATAAATATCGTTCGGCCATTTGATAGAGATATCGGTGGTATAGGTATCCAGTTCTTCCTTAATAGCCAAAGAAATAATCTGTGAAATGAGAAACTGGCGTCGTGCTTCCAGGAATTCAGGGAAGATGACGATGCTGAAAAGAAGATTCTTACCGGAATCTGATTCCCAAGAGTTGCCGCGTTGTCCACGACCGGAAGTCTGAAAGTCGGCGACTACGACAGTGAGTTCTTCCACTTTTTGTTTAGAACAGAGAGACTGCAGATAGTTGTTGGTAGAATTAGTCTCGCTGATATGAATCAATGGAACCGGGAATATATCAGGGGAGGGCATCATATTCTGCGCGTAACTTTTTAGTAAATTTCTTGATTACCTCATCATAAGAGTGATCGATAAGTTCTTTCATCAGTTTATCGTCTACGTCACTCTCAAAACGAACACTGTTCCAGTATTTTTTATTAAAATGATAAGCTCCTTCAATTCCTGAATAATGTTCGCGTAGTTCGATCGCTTTTTCCGGATCACATTTCAATGCGATGTGATTGGCTTCTTCCAAATCGATGAGAGCAAACATTTTGTTCATCACCTTGACAACAAGTGATACATCATCGAAAGGGAAAGACTCGGTAACTCCTTTCTTGTTGAGGCAGTATTCTCTGACAGTTTCTACATTCATAATGATTCGATTATATAATAACTCTATGTATTCTGCATCTTCTGTAGTGAACTTTAATATAAAGGAGGATAAAATGCTTCCTCTATGTGTTCAACCTTGAAATTTATCTCATCGCCTACTATCGTAATGATATCAAAGCGTACAGGAGAGTCAATCTGAAACAATCTGATATAGGTATCCGCTGCGCGTACCGTACGTCTTATTTTAGGTAAATCAACAGCATCTTCCGGCTCTGCAAACAGAGTATTACTGCGGGTTTTCACTTCTATTACAATCAGTTCATTATCCTTTGCTGCTACAATGTCCAGTTCGAAATGTCCTTTTCTCCAGTTCCGGTTACGGATGAGATACCCCTTCTGTTCAAGATAAGCTACGGCGGCATTTTCTCCGGCTTTTCCTAAATCATTATGTTTAGCCATCTTTTTTTGCAAATTTACTGCTTTTATTCTTTGTATTTACAGAAGTAAAAGTAATTTTGCAGAAGATATGAGAAAAAGGAGTAAGAAGTGCCTGAAAATGCATGTCGAGTGTACCAAAAGGGAACGACGGATGAGCATTTTATTGAGCGACGAAGAACAGCTGATTGTAGATCGTTATCTTGAGAAATATAAGATAACGAACAAGTCACGTTGGCTTCGTGAAACGATTCTCATGTTTATTCATAAGAATATGGAAGAAGATTATCCAACCCTTTTTGGTGAACACGACATGAGACGATAGGGGGATAATAAAAATAATAGATTCAAAATTAAAGGGTGGAATGCTGGACGATATTTACTTCATGAAACAAGCTTTGATAGAGGCAGGAAAGGCTGCCGAGCGGGGGGAAGTTCCCGTTGGAGCTGTCGTGGTTTGTAAGGAGCGGATTATCGCACGTGCCCATAATCTCACAGAAACATTGAATGATGTAACGGCTCATGCCGAGATGCAGGCTATTACAGCTGCTGCCAATGTGCTTGGTGGCAAGTACTTGAACGAATGTACCCTGTATGTCACGGTTGAACCTTGCGTAATGTGTGCCGGAGCTATTGCTTGGGCACAGACTGGTAAACTTGTATTTGGCGCTGAAGATGAAAAACGCGGCTATCAGAAATATGCCGGTTCGGCTCTACATCCTAAAACGGTGGTTGTAAAAGGGGTAATGGCTGACGAATGCGCTACATTAATGAAAGAGTTCTTTGCTGCGAAACGAAAATAAAAGCAGTATCCTGTTTTATTTGATTTCCTCAAAATCTACATATTCACCATCGTCCTGGGTGAATATTTTTTTATGTCTTTTCTCCGGAACATTCTCGGAATATATTTCCTCTTCATCATCATTTGAACGGCGATCTCTTTGGCCATAGTCCTGTTGGCTTGTACGTCCCGATTCCGTTTGTTTCGGGCGTGATGAAGAAGAACCACGTCCTAATCCGAAAATCGTTCTTAGTATGAAGCCGATAATAGAAAGGCCAAATACGAAAATGGCAATAATAAAAATGAGTATGAATAAAAGTATATGCATCGGGCTATGATTTTTATGTTGTTACTTCGATAAAACTCATAGTACAACAAACGTGCCAAGAGATTGTTTATTTACTTTTTCTTGTAAAAAGTGAAAGTAAAATATACCATACAATGATGGCGGCAAAGCTACTGATTCCAAGAAATATAAGAAGAGGAATGCAGATAATCAGGAATATAAAACTGATTTTGTTGTCATTCCATGACAGATTTTTAAATTTCAGCGAAAACATCGGTATTTCTGATACCAGCAGTCCGGAAAACAGACAGACAAGTATAAGAAGGTAGACAGGATGGCAGTTGTCTGATATCAGGAAGTCATGTGCACCCGCCACTAAAGAACCCCAGAACAGAGCGTTGGCGGGAACCGGAAGTCCCACAAAAGAACTGGTCTGTCGCGTGTCATTATTGAATTTAGCCAGGCGCAATGCTGAAAAAACAGAAATCAAGAATGCCAAATAAGGTAGGTAAGGAGCGATGAACTCCATACTTGCCGGATAATACATTTCTTTGAACAGAGAGAATACGATCAGTGAAGGAGCAACTCCAAAACTGACATCATCTGCCAATGAGTCCAAGTCTTTTCCGATAATGGAATGTGCGTTGAGCATACGAGCCAACAATCCGTCGAAGAAATCGAAAATGGAACTTAAAGCAATGAAAAGTAGTGCCAGCTCATATTTTGCTTCAAAAGCCATGACGCAAGCAATACAACCGGAGAAAAGGTTCAGGCAGGTTACGGTATTCGGAATACTATTTTTAATAACGTTTGTCATTGTGACAGAATTATTTAAATTTGGCGATAACCGTTTGGTTACCGGTCGTTAATTGTCCCATTTTGACACAAATCTCCGTGCCAATGGGTAAATACACATCCACGCGGGAACCGAATTTGATAAATCCCATGTGTTCGTCAATATAACATTCTTCTCCTACTTCAGCGTAGGTGACAATACGGCGTGCCACTGCTCCGGCGATTTGCCGGGTGAGTATTTCCACTCCTTCCGGAGTTTCGATCACTACCGTAGAACGTTCGTTTTCTGTGCTGGCTTTCGGCAGCCATGCTTTCATAAAATTGCCATTATGATGCGCTACCTTTTTAATAGTACCATCTACCGGATACCAGTTGGCATGTACATTCACGATGCTCATAAAAATAGATACCATTAAGCGGCGGTCATGGAAATATTCGTTTTCATCCACTTCTTCGATGACGACGATTTTTCCATCGGCGGGTGCTACGACAATCTTTTCAGTGTCCTGCCCGAAGAGACGGATCGGACATCGAAAGAAATTCACCATCAGCAGATAGACTGCTATACTCGCTACTGCTACCACATAAAAAGGTATTTTGCAATCGATTCCCCAATAAAGAGCTGCATTAATCAATAGCAATAGCAAAAAGCTTGCCCATAATATATGTGTTCCTTCGCGGTGAATACGTATTTTCTTCAATTTCTTTAGTCGGCCCATGAATGCTGTTTAATGATATTGTCTGCAAAAATATACTTAATTTAAAAAATCAGCAAGTAAATGAGCATAGAAATGCGAATGTTGATAACTTTTTGAGGATTATTTTTGTTTATAACCCAAGAGGTAGTAATTTTATGCCTTCAAATTAACTACTTATCATTATGCAGGATTTCGTTCATTTACATGTCCATACTCAATATTCTCTGTTGGATGGTCAGGCTAGTGTAGCTCGTCTGGTCGATAAAGCCATGCAAAATGGGATGAAGGGTATTGCCGTGACCGATCATGGAAATATGTTCGGTATTAAGGAATTTACGAACTACGTTAATAAAAAGAACAGCGGTCCGAAAGGTGAAGTCAAAGACCTGAAGAAGCGAATTGCAGGAATTGAGGCCGGCACAATAGAGTGCGCGGATAAAGAAGCGGAGATTGCTGCCTGCAAAGCTAAGATAGTGGAAGCGGAAAACAAGCTTTTCAAACCTGTCATCGGTTGTGAAATGTATGTTGCGCGCCGCACTATGGACTTAAAAGAAGGTAAGCCCGACCAAAGTGGTTATCACTTGATTGTATTGGCTAAGAATGAAAAAGGTTATCATAATCTTATTAAATTAGTATCGCACGCATGGACACGCGGATATTATATGCGCCCGCGTACTGATCGTAGCGAACTGGAAAAATATCACGAAGGACTTATTGTTTGTTCGGCCTGTCTCGGTGGTGAAGTGCCGAAGCGGATTACTGCCGGGCAATTTGCAGAAGCCGAAGAAGCCATACAATGGTATAAGAACCTGTTTGGGGATGATTATTATCTGGAGATGCAGCGTCATAAAGCGACTGTTCCCCGTGCTAATCACGAATGTTATCCGTTGCAGGTAAATGTGAACAAATATCTGATTGAATATGCTAAGAAGTTCAATGTCAAACTAATTTGTACGAATGATGTTCACTTTGTAGATGAAGAGAATGCGGAAGCGCACGACCGTTTGATCTGTTTGAGTACCGGTAAGGATTTGGATGATCCTAGCCGTATGCTTTATACCAAACAGGAATGGATGAAAACACGCGAAGAGATGAACGAACTCTTTGCCGACGTTCCCGAAGCGTTGAGCAATACGCTGGAGATTCTTGACAAGGTAGAATATTACTCCATCGACCATGCACCTATCATGCCTACTTTTGCTATTCCCGAAGATTTTGGGACGGAAGAAGGCTATCGGGCGAAGTTTACGGAAAAAGACCTGTTTGATGAGTTTACTCAAGATGAGCACGGTAATGTGGTATTGAGTGAAGAGGATGCGAAAGCAAAAATCAAACGCTTGGGTGGCTATGATAAACTCTATCGTATTAAACTTGAAGGAGATTACTTGGCGAAACTAGCTTTTGACGGAGCTAAGAGAATTTATGGTGAACCTCTGTCGGAAGAAGTCAAAGAGCGAATGAACTTTGAACTGTATATCATGAAAACGATGGGTTTCCCAGGATACTTCTTGATTGTACAGGACTTTATCAATGCGGCACGTAAGGAATTGGGTGTGTCGGTCGGTCCGGGACGTGGTTCGGCTGCCGGTTCGGCGGTGGCCTATTGTCTGGGAATTACGAAAATCGACCCTATCCAGTACGATTTGCTGTTTGAGCGTTTCTTGAATCCGGACCGTATCTCCTTGCCCGATATCGATGTGGACTTTGATGATGACGGGCGTGGAGAGGTACTTCGTTGGGTAACGAATAAATATGGTCAGGAAAAAGTAGCTCATATCATCACTTATGGTACAATGGCTACCAAGTTAGCTATCAAGGATGTTGCCCGTGTGCAAAAGCTGCCTCTATCGGAGTCTGACCGATTGGCTAAATTAGTGCCGGATAAGATTCCTGATAAGAAACTGAACTTGCGGAATGCGATTGAATATGTTCCCGAACTACAAGCTGCGGAAGCATCATCCGATCCGTTGGTACGGGATACGATCAAGTACGCTAAGATGCTCGAAGGTAACGTACGTGGTACAGGTGTACATGCTTGTGGTACGATTATCTGTCGTGACGATATCACCGACTGGGTACCTGTCAGCACTGCTGATGATAAGGAAACGGGCGAAAAAATGCTTGTTACCCAGTATGAAGGTTCGGTGATTGAAGATACCGGATTGATTAAGATGGACTTCCTTGGTCTGAAAACTTTGTCTATTATCAAAGAGGCCGTTGAAAATATCCGTTTAAGTCGTAATGTTGAAGTAGACGTCGATGCGATAGACATCTGCGATCCGGCTACTTATAAATTATATAGTGACGGACGGACGATTGGTACATTCCAGTTTGAATCTGCCGGCATGCAGAAATACCTGCGCGAATTGCAGCCTTCTACATTCGAAGATTTGATCGCCATGAATGCCCTTTATCGTCCGGGGCCGATGGATTATATACCTGATTTTATCGACCGTAAACATGGGCGTAAGCCGATTGAGTATGATATTCCGGTAATGGAGAAATACTTGAAGGATACGTATGGTATTACGGTTTATCAGGAACAGGTGATGCTTCTGTCGCGCTTATTGGCGGACTTTACCCGCGGTGAGTCTGATGCACTCCGTAAAGCGATGGGTAAGAAGCTGCGTGACAAGCTGGACCACATGAAACCTAAATTTATTGAAGGTGGGCGTAAGAACGGGCATGACCCGAAAGTTCTTGAAAAAATCTGGACCGACTGGGAAAAGTTTGCGTCATACGCTTTCAATAAATCACATGCTACTTGTTATTCGTGGGTAGCTTACCAAACCGCTTATCTAAAAGCTAATTATCCTCCTGAATATATGGCTGCTGTGATGAGCCGAAGCTTGTCGAACATTACCGATATTACGAAACTGATGGACGAATGTAAGGCAATGGGTATTCAGACGCTGGGACCGGATGTAAACGAAAGTAACCTGAAGTTTACAGTAAACCATGATGGTAATATCCGTTTCGGACTAGGGGCTGTCAAAGGTGTGGGTGAAGCTGCTGTCCATAGTATTATGGAGGAACGTAGTAAGAATGGTCCTTTCCTTGGTATATTCGACTTTGTGCAACGTGTCAACCTGAATGCCTGCAACAAGAAGAATATGGAGTGTCTGGCATTAGCCGGAGGGTTTGATAGTTTCCCGGAACTGAAGCGGGAGCAATACTTTGCTGTAAATTCTAAGGGTGAAGTATTTCTGGAAACATTGATGCGCTATGGTAACCGCTATCAGGCAGATAAGGCAGCTGCTTTCAACTCTTTGTTCGGTGGTGAAAACGTTATTGATGTTGCAACTCCTGAAATACCTCAAGGTGTAGAACGTTGGAGTGATCTCGATCGTCTGAATCGTGAGCGTGATTTGGTAGGTATTTATCTTTCCGCTCACCCGCTGGATGAATTTTCTATCGTATTGGAACATGTCTGCAATACACGGATGGCGGATTTGGAAGATAAAGCTGCACTTGTTGGTCGTGAAATAACGATGGGAGGGATTGTGACTAGTGTTCGTCGCGGAGTCAGCAAGAATGGAAATCCGTATGGTATTGCTAAGATTGAAGATTATTCCGGTTCTACCGAAATCCCATTCTGGGGAAATGACTGGGTGACTTATCAGGGATATCTCAACGAAGGAACGTTCCTATATATTAAGGCTCGTTGCCAAGCCAAACAATGGCGGCAGGATGAATTGGAGGTGAAAATCACCTCAATGGAACTTCTTCCCGATGTGAAAGAAGAACTGGTGCAGAAGATCACGATTATCATTCCTCTGTCAGTCTTGAACTCGGCTTTGGTTACTGAACTTGCCACTCTGACTAAGGAACATCCGGGAAATACGGAACTGTATTTTAAAGTGACGGATGATGCCGATGTAAGCCACATGTCAATTGATTTGATTTCCCGTCCGATTAAGCTTTCGGTGGGTCGGGATTTAATAACATATTTAAAGGAACGTCCGGAACTGGGATTTCATATAAATTGATTATATTTGTGGCGAGAATAAGCTAACGAAATAACATTTAATAATTAATACTTAAAAAAATGGCTTTAGAAATTACAGACAGCAACTATAAAGAGGTTCTTGCAGAAGGAAAACCGGTTGTTGTAGATTTTTGGGCTCCTTGGTGTGGCCCATGCAAGATGGTGGCTCCTATCATTGAAGAATTGGCTGCGGAGTTTGAAGGACAAGTAATCATCGGTAAGTGCGATGTAGACGAAAATGGTGATATGGCTGCTGAATATGGTATCCGTAATATTCCTACTGTATTGTTTTTCAAGAACGGTGAAATAGTAGACAAACAGGTAGGTGCAGTTGGCAAACCGGTATTCGCAGAAAAGGTGAAGAAGCTTTTATAGTCGATAATACTTAATACTTATCACTTAATACTTAAAAAAATGGGACTGGAAGACGATTTTTTATTAGCAGATGCCGATGACGAAAAGACCATCGAGTTTATCAAAAACTATCTGCCTCAAGAACTGAAAGAGAAGTTCTCGGACGATGAATTGTATTATTTTCTCGATTTAATCGACGAGTATTACTCTGAAAGTGGCATTCTCGACG
Source organism: Bacteroides sp. LFL-34 (assembly GCF_027257075.1). Classification (NCBI taxonomy): domain Bacteria; kingdom Pseudomonadati; phylum Bacteroidota; class Bacteroidia; order Bacteroidales; family Bacteroidaceae; genus Bacteroides; species Bacteroides sp. LFL-34. Next base: position 24,545 of record NZ_JAPQKZ010000029.1, read on the forward strand.
CTCAACCCGATGAAGACGGTTATGTTAACATCGATTTGGAAGAGGTTGTGGCTTACATTGTAAAGGAAGCCAAAAAGGATGAAATAGGAGAATACGATCCTGAAGAAGTCCTCTTTGTGGTTCAGGGAGAAATGGAATACGGAAACTCTCTGGGACAGGTGGACTAAACGACATCCGGTCTCATTGCAGATAAAATTAAGATAAGGGGTGTGCTCTGTGAGTATACCCCTTTTTTTTGCGGGCTTTTTCTCAAACAGTTTTATGCTATGAGAAAAAGTTCTCACAGCTATGAGAAAAAAATACTCATTGCTATGAGAATTAATTCTCACTACAGTGAGAATAATCCCTTGCCTGAATAGTCTGAAACAGCGTATTCTGGTTATATTTCTTCCAATGCATAATACTGATAATCGCGAAGTATCGTCTGAAGAAATTTCTCTTGATTACTCTCACGGGGAGTAACGGAAAGTAATTCCTGTACTTTTTTGGCAAGTGCCGTGATACGTCTTGCCCGGTCTTTTTCGCTGGATTCCAAAGTCCGGGTAATTACATTCACTTGTTCGAGAGATAAATCAGCCGATTGCGGATATACCGGATGATAATTTTGGGTCAGATAGTCGAATTCATCCAGGCTGACATGTATCTTACGATAGTTTTTCTCTTTAATCACCATAGTACCGGCAGCTAGATCCCCTAATCGTTGGTTGTTCTTATTCAATAAAACGACCAGAAGTCCAAGGCCACTTGTGATGGGACCATCAATTGGGAAAAGAAGCCATCGTAACAGATAAGAGCCGATGCTTGGAGTAGAACCGTCTACTTTTACGACACGGATATTGATGAGTTTTTTGCCAAAGCTCTGTCCGTGATTGAACATTTCACAAAGAAAAGAATAACCGAGAATCGGTAAATAAACGACGCACAGAAAAAAGAACAAACTGAATCCTGACGGTAAACTTAATTTAGACAAGAGCGTAATAGTGGACAAGATGTAAAGCCCGATCAGAAAATAATCGATGATTAAAGCCATCAGTCGTTCGCCGATACTGGCGGGTGTTTGGCTGATACGAACGAATTGTCCGGTTATTATCGTAGATTCTGCCATTTCAGGTTAAACATTTTTAGGATTCCGTTGCAAATATATCATAATTCTCTTATTTTTGCTTCCGGTTTCGGACAAAACTTATCCGAAATCTATTGAAAAGCATGAAAGAAGTAACGTTTATTCGTCGGAACATTGAAAAATGGAAGGAGACAGAGAAAGTTGTGGAGCGGGCGGCAAGTCTGTCCCCCGACCAACTAGCCGATGCGTATACGGACTTGACAGCTGACCTGGCATTTGCCCAAACACATTTCCCAACTTCCCGTATTACTATTTATCTGAATAATCTGGCTTCAGCGTTGCACAACGAAATCTACCGCAATAAACGCGAGAAGTGGACACGGATTGTTACCTTCTGGACACAGGAAGTACCACGAACCATGCACGATGCACGGCGCGAATTACTGACTTCCTTTTTGATTTTTGTTGCCAGCGCATTAATCGGCGTATTATCAGCAGCGAATGACCCGGATTTTGTCCGGCTGATATTGGGAAACGGTTATGTGGATATGACACTCGACAATATTGCCAATGGTGAGCCGATGGCCGTATATAATGGTTCTTCCGAAGTACCGATGTTCTTGGGCATTACACTTAATAACGTGATGGTCTCTTTCAACTGCTTTGCAATGGGATTGCTGACCAGTTTTGGAACAGGGTATATGCTTCTCTCCAATGGTATCATGGTAGGAGCTTTTCAAACATTCTTTTATCAACACGATTTGTTGTGGGAATCCAGTCTTGCCATCTGGTTGCACGGAACGCTTGAAATCTGGGCGATTATCGTAGCCGGTGCCGCCGGATTGGCTTTGGGCAACGGCTGGCTGTTTCCCGGCACCTATTCTCGCCTGGAATCTTTCAGAAGAGGAGCGAAGCGAGGCTTGAAAATAGTGATCGGCACTGTTCCGGTATTCATTATGGCAGGCTTTATAGAAGGTTTTCTTACCCGGCACACAGAGCTTCCCGATGTGTTGAGGCTTGGCGTGATATTCACTTCTCTGGCATTTATTATATTCTACTATATTTATTTACCAAATAGAAAAAAACATGGAATCACAGAAACCTAAGATTGCGATGTATGTGAAACGTCCTTTCGGTGAGAAGTTGAACGCTTCTTTTGATTTTATAAAAGAGAATTGGAAACAATTGTTTAAGTATTCAACTTATCTGATACTCCCTATATGCTTAATTCAAGCCGCAAACTTTAGCGGTTTAATGGGAAGTATGACAGATATTACTGCTATGCAGGCGTCCGGAGGAATAAGTGATAATCCTTTAGCTGCTCTGGGACCTTCATTTGCACTGAATTATGCAGGAGTTATCTTTTTTTCATGTTTGGGAGCTTTGTTGATGACTTCCTTGATTTATGCGATGGTACGATTGTATAATGAACGGGAAGAACGCCTGAACGGGATTGTATTCGGCGATATAAAATCGTTGTTGCTCCGTAATATTAAAAGACTGTTTTTGATGGGGATCGCCTGCAGCTTTTTATTCATCTTTGCGGTGATCTTTATTGTCTTATTGGCTGTATTGACACCTTTCACACTCATTCTGACCATCCCGCTTTTATTCGCCTTTATGGTTCCTTTGGCATTAATGGCTCCCATCTACTTATTTGAAGACATTTCGTTGGGTGAGGCATTTGCAAAAACATTCCGGTTGGGATTTGCTACCTGGGGAGGCGTCTTTCTAATTTTAATTGTGATGGGGATTATTGCCAGTGTGTTACAAGGAATCGTTTCTATACCCTGGTATGTGATCTATATTGTAAAAATGATCTTTACGATGAGTGACGGAGGTGCAACCTCTTCATCAGTCGGACTGAACTTTGCGCAATATTTGTTCTCTATCCTGATGTTGTATGGTTCTTACTTATCGGCTATATTCGGTATCGTCGGTCTGGTTTATCAGTATGGTCATGCATCGGAAGTGGTGGACAGCATAACGGTAGAAAGTGATATTGACAATTTTGATAAACTCTAAACCAAACCTCCACTAGATGAATCTCACTTCCCCGGCTGATACACTAGTCTGTGATACGGCGCAGATTGCCCTCTGGCAGTCTGATCCGGCATACAACTATAATTGTGAACTGATTACTCCGGAGATGAATGTCTTTGAGTGGATCAGTCGGCAGTTTGGGGAGTTGTTGCGTAAAATATTCGGCAGTCATTTTGCTGAAGAGTATTCAGGGCTTATCCTGGTATGTATTGCCATTCTTCTTTTATTGCTGATTGTTTGGTTTGTCTATCGGAAACGCCCGGAATTGTTTATGGTCTCGCATAAAAATGCGTTGCCTTATACAGTTGAAGAAGACACCATTTACGGAGTAGATTTTCCGGGAGGGATTGCGGAAGCGCTTTCCCGTCAGAATTACCGGGAAGCAGTACGTTTGCTCTATCTGCAAACTTTGAAACAACTTAGTGACGCTGAACGTATTGACTGGCAACTTTATAAAACGCCTACCCAGTATATCAATGAAGTCCGGCTACCGGCTTTCAGGCAACTGACCAATCATTTCCTGCGGGTACGTTATGGCAACTTTGAGGCGACGGAAGAACTTTTCCGGGTAATGCAGACCTTGCAGGAAGAAATAGAGAAAGGAGGCGTCTCATGAAAGGAAGTCGCTGGTTTATTGTCTTTATTGTCGCTTTTCTATTCATCATGTTTGCAATAGAATATCATTTGCCGAAGAATTTTGTGTGGAAGCCCACTTTCGGACATCATGACGAGCAACCTTTCGGATGTGCAGTATTCGATACCGTATTGTCTTCTTCTTTGCCACAGGGCTACACTTTTTCGAGGAAAAGTCTTTATCAATTGGAGCAGGAAGATACGACGCAACGCAGAGGTATATTGGTTATCTCTGATAATTTGCGATTGTCGGACGTCGATGTAAACGCTCTGTTGAAAATGGCGGAACGCGGAGATAAGATCATGTTGGTGAGTACCTTGTTCGGCAGATATTTGGAAGATACCTTGCAGTTCAGGTCTTACTATTCTTACTTCAGTCCGATGGCTTTGAAGAAATATGCAACTTCATTTATGAAAAAGGATAGCTTGCATTGGATAGGAGATTCGACGGTTTATCCCCGTCAGACTTTCTATTTTTATCCCCAGTTGTGCTCCTCTTATTTTTGGGGAGATTCACTTCCGGAAAGGGTGTTGGCACAAAGAGTTTTTGAGTCGAATGAGTTCCGGTATGAAACCGAGGCGGACTCGTTGACAACGGATAGTCTTGTTTATATGCCTGTAGCGATGTCCCGTCGGTGGGGGAAAGGAGAAGTTATTTTAGTTTCCACTCCTTTGATTTTTACCAATTACGGAATGTTGGACGGCAAAAATGCAACCTATATCTTCCGTTTGTTGTCGCAGATGGGGAAGCTTCCCATCGTTCGCACGGAGGGGTACATGAAAGAAACTGCACAGGTGCAGCAATCACCTTTCCGTTATCTGTTGGCACATCAGCCGCTTCGTTGGGCTTTGTATCTGACGATGATTACCATCATACTCTTTATGATATTCACAGCGAAGAGGCGGCAACGGGTGATCCCTGTTATTCACGAGCCGGCCAATAAATCTCTTGAATTTACCGAACTGATAGGCACGCTTTATTTTCAGAAGAAAGACCACGCGGATTTAGTTCGCAAGAAGTTTTCCTATTTGGCCGAAGAACTGCGGAGAGAGATTCAAGTGGATATTGAAGAAGTGGCCGACGATGAACGCTCTTTCCACCGGATTGCCCGGAAAACCGGAATGGATGCCGGAGAGATTGCTAAATTTATCCGCGAAGTCAGACCCGTGATCTACGGAGGACGTGTTATTGATGCGGAGCAGATGAAGGTATATATCGATAAAATGAATGAAATAATCAATCATATCTAAAGAAGAAATTTATGGAAGAGAATACAGAACAGCGAGTAGATTTAACTCTCTTTTCCGAGAAGATACAAGAGTTGAAAGACCGGATTGCTTCCGTCATAGTAGGGCAGGAGCAGACAGTCGATTTGGTACTGACAGCGATTTTGGCGAATGGACACGTATTGATAGAAGGTGTTCCGGGAGTTGCGAAGACACTGTTGGCCCGTTTGACAGCTCGTCTGATTGATGCAGACTTCAGTCGTGTCCAGTTCACTCCGGACTTAATGCCGAGTGACGTATTAGGTACGACTGTGTTTAATATGAAAACCAATGGTTTTGATTTTCATCAGGGACCGATTTTTGCGGATATTGTATTGGTCGATGAAATCAACCGTGCTCCTGCCAAGACACAGGCTGCCTTGTTTGAGGTAATGGAAGAGCGCCAGATCAGTATTGATGGAACGACTCACCGGATGGGAGATCTTTATACGATTTTGGCTACCCAGAATCCGGTAGAGCAGGAGGGAACATACAAACTTCCCGAAGCACAGCTCGACCGTTTTCTGATGAAGATAACGATGGATTATCCTTCATTGGAAGAGGAAGTGAATATCCTGGAACGTCATCATACCAATGCCGCATTGGTGAAGTTGGACGACATCACTCCCGCTATTACCAAAGAAGAACTGTTGTCGCTTCGTGCTTTCATGAATCAGGTATTTGTAGACCGCACGTTGCTCCAATATATCGCATTGATTGTACAGCAGACCCGTACCAGCAGAGCTGTATATTTGGGAGCTTCTCCACGTGCATCTGTAGCCATGCTGCAATCGTCGAAAGCGTATGCTCTTTTGCAGGGACGTGATTTTGTGACACCGGAAGATATCAAGTTTGTAGCTCCTTATGTACTTCAGCACCGTCTGATCCTGACTGCGGAAGCTGAAATGGAAGGCTATTCTCCAGTGAAAGTGACGCAACGCTTAATTGATAAAGTGGAAGTACCAAAATGAAAAGATTTATGATTTATGAGTTCTGATTTATGATTTGGGCTGCGCGTTGGATGTCTGACTCTATTCATAACATAAATCGAAGAAATCATAAATCGTAAATTATAAACAGTACGTAAATTGTAAGTTGAAGAAATCGTAAACCCAAGAAATTATAAATCATAATTCATAAATCATAATTCATTTGTTTCTAACTCGTCGTTTCTATATTGCCCTTGTCTTGGTTATCCTGTTGTTGGGTAGCGGATATGTTTTTGCTCCGTTCTTTGTTATCGGGCAGTGGGCACTTTTTGTCTTGCTTTTGGTGGTACTGGCAGACGTATATTCTCTTTATCGTATTCGTGGAATCCGTGCTTTCCGCCAGTGTGCCGACCGTTTCTCTAATGGCGACGAAAATGAAGTAAGTATTCGGGTAGAAAGTAGTTATCCGCATCCTGTATCTTTAGAAATCATAGATGAGATTCCTTTTATCTTTCAGAAACGTGATGTCGACTTTCAGGTGAAGCTTGGAGCAAACGAGGGAAAAACAGTTACCTATCGTCTTCGACCTACTCATCGTGGTGTTTACTCTTTCGGTCATATTAGAGTTTTTGTGACCGGGAAAATCGGCTTTATATCCCGGCGCTATACTTGTGCAGAACCTTTGGATATCAAAGTGTACCCGTCATATCTGATGCTCCATCAATATGAATTGTTGGCAATAAGTGATAATCTGACTGAATTGGGAATAAAGCGTATTCGCCGGGTTGGGCATCATACGGAGTTTGAGCAGATTAAAGAGTATGTAAAGGGGGATGATTACCGTACGATTAACTGGAAAGCAAGTGCCCGCCGGCATGAACTTATGGTGAATGTGTATCAGGACGAACGCTCACAGCAGATTTATAATGTGATCGATAAAGGTAGAGTGATGCAGCAAGCTTTCTGTGGAATGACCTTGCTGGATTATGCAATTAATGCTTCGCTGGTGCTTTCGTATGTTGCTATGCAGAAAGAAGATAAAGCCGGATTAGTGACTTTCGATGAACACTTCGATACTTTCGTGCCTGCTTCCAAGCAATCGGGATATATGCAGACATTGCTGGAAAGTCTTTATAGTCAACAGACCACTTTTGGGGAGACAGACTTCTCGGCTCTTTGCGTTCATTTGAACAAACATGTCAGTAAACGTAGCCTGCTGGTACTGTATACTAACTTCTCGAGCATAGGAGGAATGAACCGTCAATTATCTTACCTGAAACAACTAAACCGCCAGCACCGTTTGCTTGTAGTCTTTTTTGAAGATGTCGATTTGAAGGAATATATCGCCCAACCGGCAAAAGATACGGAAGGGTATTATCGGCACGTGATTGCAGAAAAGTTCGCTTATGAGAAGCGGCTGATTGTATCTACTTTGAAACAACATGGCATCTATTCTTTATTAACTACACCGGAGAATCTTTCGATTGATGTGATTAATAAGTATCTGGAGATGAAGTCACGACAGTTGCTTTAGACATAAGAACAAAAGAACATATTTTTGTAGTCTTTTGTACTTATGTTCTTTTGTCTGAAAAAATGTCTCAAAGAGTGATGGCTTTCCGTGTTTCCACAAAGAAGAATATAGCCATTCCAATGATGATAATTCCCAGTATCCCATAGAAGAGTCTTGCCCGGTTGCGTCCTACATTCCGGACAATGGTTTGTGCGTTGCGCGTTGTAAAGAACCAGTCCCAGTTCAGCAATGACGCCAGCAGGGAGACGATTCCTGCTAGCGCAAAGATTCCTTGTACGATATATTGTCCGGTCATAGTTTGATTACTCTATTTCCGTCTTCCAGTTCTTCAATCGTTACTTTTACGGCATTTCCCGGAAGTAATTCTTCTACCAGTTCCGGCCATTCGATAAAGCAGAGAGCGCCACTGTAGAAATAGTCTTCGTAGCCCATGTCATACACTTCGCTTAGTTTCTTGATACGGTAAAAATCGAAGTGATAGATTAATTCTCCGGTTTCGTCCGAACGGTATTCGTTGACAATGGCAAAAGTAGGAGAAGTGATAACATCCGTTACGCCCAATTCTTCGCAGAGCGCTTTGACAAATGTCGTTTTGCCGGCACCCATCTTTCCGTATAAAGCAAATACAGTGTTGTCGCCCATAGCAGCGATAAATTCACGGGCTGCTTCATGGATACTTTCCAGTGATTGAATTTTGATTTCCATATACTATCTATTATTATGACTTTTTCCTGCAACAACTCTTTCCGATTTTACAAACAGCGTAAATCAGGATAGAGAAGAATATGATGGAAGCTCCCGAAGGAACTTTCCAGTGATAAGAAATAAATAATCCACCCAGGCAGCCCAAGAAACCGATGCCGATTGATAACCAGATAATCTTCTTGAAACTATAAGTGAACAAGTTGGCTGTCATCTGTGGAATGGTGAGAAGAGAAATGGCCAGTACGATGCCTACCATACGCAGGCAGGCTACAATTGTCAGCGCAATGAACATCATCAACACATATTCGAATATCTCTACCGGAATCTTTTGCGAACGTGCAAACTCACGGTCAAAAGCAATATATACGATAGGGCGGATAAACAGATAAAAGAATCCGGTCAGTATTAGTGCCAATATGCCGAGCATCCATAAGTCGATTTGGTTGATGGTCAAGATATTGCCAAAGAGGTAAGCCGACAGGTCAGGCGCAAATCCCGGCGACAGGAAGCTGAACATAATTCCGAGTGCCATCCCTAACGTCCAGAATACTGCAATGGCAGAATCTTCGCGCATATCTTTCCGTCTGCTAAGCCACTCGACACCAAAAGCCGATAATACCGAGAATACGGCTGCCGAGAGTATCGGGGAAATTCCGGCAAACAATCCTAACCCGATCCCTCCGAAAGAAGCATGAGTGATTCCTCCGCTGATAAATACCAGGCGGCGGGTTACGATATATGTACCGATAATCCCACAGGCAATGCTTGCCAGCAGACTTCCCAATAGGGCGTGTTGAAAGAATGTATATTGTAGTAAATCCATCACCTCTCATCTGCTTTTTTTACTTCTACGTTTCTTCTTTCTCCGATAATCAGAAAAACTTCGTCTTTGAGATCATCCGGTAATTCAATGCCACGGAGCTGAAGGCTACGTATCCATCCGGCCACTTCTACATCCAGTGTCGTATACAATACATCCCGAAACATTTCTGTTTCTTCTTCTGTATACGCATCTCCTGCCCTGCCAATGAACTGATCCAGTTCTTCGTCATCGTAATATTCTATTTTTTTGCTGACAGCTGCCAGCAGGCTATCCCGTTCGCATACTTCGTGTTGTCCGCAGCATTCCACATCTACTTCCTTCACTTCCGGCATACGGTCCAGTTCGCCCTTTTCTATTTTCTTTTGCAGTCTTTTGTTGCGGATAATTCCGGCTATCAGCGCAATGACACCCAGCAACACCAGACTTATAATAAGTATCCACATGACAATATAACAGTTACCAATCAATTTTGTGCAAAGTTACTTATAAATTTGCATTCTATCATGTATGCTATCTATTTCTTTCGTACTTTTGTATGTTACCTACAAAATAAACATTGGCGGGTGAATTAAATTTCACCAATCAATGAAAATGACTTAAGATATTTGAAGTACAATGAAGAGAGATTATTTACTATTAGCGTTACTGTTGGTTGGAAATATTACTTTTGCCCAATCTCCTATTGAGAGGGCCTTGAATACAATCAACCGTTCCTCTGCCGAAGCTACTATCAATTTTTTGGCTAGTGATGAATTGCAAGGGCGTGAGGCGGGGGTTCACGGTTCGCGTGTGACTTCGGAATATATTGTTTCTTTGTTGCAATGGATGGGAGTATCGCCTTTGGCTGACAGCTATTTCCAGCCTTTTGATGCTTACCGTAAAGAACGTCAGAAAAAAGGACGTCTGGAAGTACATCCTGATTCCATAGCAAAACTGAAACAGGAAGTTCATCAGAAGCTTACCATGAGGAATGTATTGGGAATGATTCCCGGTAAAAATACCAAAGAATATGTGATTGTGGGGGCTCATTTCGACCATTTAGGTATTGATCCTGTACTTGATGGCGACCAAATATACAATGGTGCTGACGATAATGCTTCCGGTGTATCGGCAGTGCTGCAAATTGCAAGAGCCTTTTTAGCCAGTGGACAGCAACCCGAAAGAAATGTAATCTTTGCTTTTTGGGATGGAGAAGAAAAAGGACTGCTAGGCTCTAAATATTTTGTACAAACTTGTCCTTTCCTATCTCAAATCAAAGGCTATCTGAACTTTGACATGATTGGCCGTAACAACAAACCTCAACAACCCAAACAAGTCGTTTATTTCTACACAGCCGCCCATCCGGTCTTTGGGGATTGGTTGAAAGAGGATATCAGAAAATACGGTTTGCAATTGGAACCGGATTACCGCGCCTGGGAAAATCCGATAGGAGGAAGTGATAACGGTTCGTTTGCCAAAGTAGGTATTCCGATCATCTGGTATCATACGGACGGGCATCCTGATTATCACCAGCCTTCCGATCATGCCGACCGATTGAATTGGGATAAGGTCGTAGAAATCACCAAAGCCTCTTTTCTCAATATGTGGAAGATGGCAAATGAGAAGTCTTTTTAATGAAGCAGATAAAATACAATCCTGATAATTAGCGGGAAAAGTCAGGATTGTATTTCTTATTTTTTGAGTATTCTTTTTAAATAGTCGATAGGTGGCAAATTCACAGTCTCAAAACTTCCTTTATAAAATACAGCAAAATTATTAAAAACACACGGTAACTCTTTGGCTTTCTGTAGCGTATCTACTTGAATAAAAGAAACAGGGACATCATTTGTTTCACAATATTGTTTGATCATTTCAATGTATTTATAGATATAGGGGCATTGCATATCATAATAAATCGTCAGTTCCTCACTTTCTATTTTCAGATTCTTGGCATTTGGCGCAAATTGCGGTACTGTTCCGTCGAAAGAAAGAGCAAGCAATTCATATCCATTATCGGTAGTGTCAACCACTTCAAAACCAAATTTCTTTGCAAATGATTGGTCGGAAAGCCAGCTCTTCTGTTTTTTTGCCCCAAGCATACAAATGCCGGATCTACCTTTTTCTTTGGCATCGGCTATACAGTACTCTATTAATGCTTTCCCATATCCGTTTCCTCGGGGGCTACCTAGCACCCATAAACAATACAGATAATAATAGTTGTCGCCGATGACGGGAACCCAAGCTGTTTCAAGAGGGGCATATTCAATAAAAACAGTAGCTTTGGCGTTTAACTTTCTAAAGACATGGCCTTCATTCAGCCGGTCGGAAAGCCATTGCCGTTTTGCTTCAATACCAGGATGAGACTTTTTGCTGCGGATGATGCAGCATAAATGCTCATTAGAAAGATTTTCTGTTGTTAAGTTTGTAAAGTCAGTATTCATATACACCTTTGTTTCAAGTTAGATATTATCAATCGGATAGTGTAGTAATTGTAATACTTGATTAGCCCGGTTGACAGATAAGCAAATACAAATGTAGTGAATTTTGCGGATAATCTCTGTTGGGTGACTATGGAAATCACAAAGACTTTTTATACATCTGCAGAGGATGTTGAACGAGAACTCATGCGAATGTAAAACTTCATTGCCTAACTTAGGATTAGATTGACCGCAGTTCTACCTAATCTGGAGCGAGACAATGAAGTTTATAAAAATAAAAAGATAACAGATATATAATATTAAGGTCGATATATTTGCAAACTCAAAGAGTTGTTCTTTTATCTTTTTATTATTCTACAGGTTGTGCACCGGTGTCGCCTTCAATCTTCCATCCCGGGTTCTGATAAACGACTGAACTTGTAAAATCATTCTTATCCGAGGCTGTCTGACGAAATACAGCCATACCTATCGGATTCAGATAATGAGCAGGTGTAAAGAGGAATCCATTCTGCCCGGCAATCAGATTATTCTTCGTGATTTTTTCGTATGGAAGAATATATTTGCTTAAAGCAGATGAGGACATATTACCTTCTGCCGGATCTACTTTACATAAATCTGCCAGTTGCGTTTCATAGTTGCTTCCCCAGTATAGCATACCTTCTACACGGTAAGGTTTGGATATCAACTGGTCGCATGCACGCCAGCGTTTCAAATCTTCCCAGCGCAAAGCTTCTGCACAAAGTTCGTTACGGCGTTCACGGCGGATATTATATAACGTCGCGTCTATCAATTGGCCATGAGAATAAGCACCGAAATCGCCTTTAGCCTCTTCGCTCATCTGTGTTGCGGCGATTGTCTTATTATAGTCTTCGTCCACTTTGGCGCGTCGGCGTAAAGCTTTCCAATATCCGTCGGCTGTTCCGTCGATTCTACCATTTTTCTCATACGAAGCTTCCATGTAAATCAGCATGGCTTCTGCCGCGCGGAAAACAATGCCACCTGATGTTCCTGCACTATGGTCATTTGCCATGTGACTGGAATAGTGTTTGCCTTTTTTGATGATGAACCCGGTTGTTGCCAAACTTCCTTTATCGCCATAAATGAAACGGATTGAGCAATAACTGGGAGTTCCGTCATCACCATAATAATTCACATCACCTTCATTTTCGGTGTTGGCATCACCCGGCTTTTTGGTAAAGATAACAATGCGTGAATCACGATTCTGTAAAGTGGAATTTACTCCTTTTTTCTCCCAATCGGGATTATAATCGGAACCGGCTGCATAGATGGGAAGCCCATTGCGCATCAGGAAAGAATTGACCATGCCACGAGTCCATCCGGAACCACCGCCATTACGTTCCAGCTCCATTTGCAAGTTGCTGGTTACCAATCCTTCCTTAAACTGTTTCCACATCAGTATTTCATCATATCCTTCCATGTTTTCATCGCAGAACATGGTGTAGTAAGGATTGATGGAAACCAGACTGGCATTCATACCTTCGGGGGTATCGGTATTGTCTGCCAGTTTTCCGACGATATAGTCGCCTACCACTTTTGATGACTTCATTGCTTCATCAAGAAAATAAGCCACTTCTGTATCACTATTAAAACCGCTTACATCTGCGGGATTACCCGGCCATCCTTTTCCACCGGGTACAAAAGCTGTTCCTTTGTGATACTTTTCCCAAGTTGCTTCGAAGAGGGCAACGCGTGCACGCAGCAAGTGAGCTACGTTTTTGCTGATGCGATTCTTGCCACCGGGACTTTTATCAAGCAACAATTCTGTTGCTTTTTGCAAATCGTCCAGAATGAAGCGTGCCACCTTATTACGCGGCTGGCGCTTGCTGGATTCCACCAAAGTCTCTTCTACGTCGGGCAATGCGGTAGTGATAATAGGCAGATCTCCTAAAGAAACCAATAATTTATAATAATTGTATGCCCGGATCACGTACATTTCTCCGATATAATGCTTCACATTATCCTGATTGCCGGTAATAGTGCCTGCTTCGAATTTCGGTAAAGTATTATCAAAGAAATAGTTGCAGGTTCGTATTTTGCTCCAGTCCCATTCGCCTTCACCAGACGGCACCTTCTTTTGCCCGGGTATCCAGAAGGCCGGTGAGTCACCACTGGCTTGGTTATCAGTATCATTATCTTTGCCGAAGAAATTGATGCCATACGCATCGGTCACTGTTTCAAATGGGTAAGCATTGATTGTGTATGCAGCCAGATCACTTTCGGATGCAAAATATTTTTCGGGAATTACTTTATCCAGTGGTTCCCTGTCGAGAAAATCATTGCAACCGGTCAGTCCGCCCAATAGCAATGTTCCTATTGTCAAAAGTTTGATATGTTTTTTCATAATCGTTTATCATTTAAAATGTTGCACTTAAACCGAATGATACAGTCTTGGATAGCGGATAGGTACATCCGTCCCAGTTGCCGATGCCAACAGTTTCGGGGTCAAACGTATCGGCCAGACTGGTAATAGTAAATAAATTCTCTGCTGAAACAAAGAATCGCAGATTGTTGACGCAGAATTTTTCTGTCAAAGATTTAGGTAATGTATAACCTAAAGTAACATTTTTCAGACGGCAGTAAGCCGCATTTTGCAAATATCCGGTCTGTGGATTACGGTTTCTATCATTCTCGAGAGGACGCGGATAATAACCACCCAGGTTAGCTCCTAGCGGATTAGTCGTATCTTCTCCGCGGAAATAGTCCAGATGAGGTTTGAAAAAGTTGGTTTGCCAGTAGCCTACTGCTCCCCAGAACATTGTAGAACCACTCCCCGGCATATAATCACGTTTCATCGTTCCTTGGAAAAATAATTTAAGGTCGAACCCTTTCCAGGCGGCATCCAGATTCAAACCAAAGTTGTAGCGTGGTGTACTGTTGCCTATTTTCTTCAAATCACCATGATCAGCCAGTGTTTTGTTACCTCTGCTGATCTGGCCGTCACCGTTCAAATCCGCATACATGATGTCACCTGCTCCCCAGCCGGAACCGAGTACATCCTGTGCGCCATTGGGCATACCGGCCAAATGATCTTTCATCTCTTGATCGGTCTTTGCGATGCCGATTGTTTGGAATCCCCATATATCACCTACGTGAGCGCCTGCATAATACGTATTATTATTGTCTTTATCTAAAATTGTGTTTGACGGATTGGGGTATTTATCAATAACCACTTGATTGTCTGACAAAGATAAGGTAACTCCATACTTAAAGTCGCGTATCTGGTCGCGCCAGTTCACCTGTATTTCCCAACCTTTGGAAGTCATATCGAGGTTGTTTACTTTGGGAACGGCAATGCCTAAGAGATTGGGTAGTTCGGGGGCGGGGCCTACCATGTTTTTAGATTTACGCTGGAAATAGTCGAATGTTACATTCAAACGATTGTTGAGCATAGATAAGTCGAAACCTAAATCCAGTGTTTGCGTCTTTTCCCATGTCAGTAAGGAAGATACCAGCGCAGATTCTTTGGAAATATTTGGTTTTACGCCATTTACCAGCCAACTGCCTAGTGCGTAATTGCCCCATTGGTCTTTGTTAATATCAATAGTTCGATAGAATGGATACCAGTTATCTGTGTTTTGGTTGCCCAATTCACCCCATGAACCACGTATCTTGAATGTGCTGATTAAATCGGTCAGGTCTTCAAAAAATGCTTCACGAGCCATGTTCCATCCTAAGGAGAATGATGGGAACAGATTCCAGCGGTTATCTCGAAGGAAACGTGAAGTGCCGTCATATCTCATATTTACTTCAGCCAGATAACGTCCTTTGTAGTCGTAATTAACACGTCCGAAGAAGCCGGCTGTAGCCCATTCGGAGTATCCTCCTCTGTTTTGTGCATTTGTCTGCGTGGTGTTCAAGGTAGCCACTTCCGACATGATACCGTCTTGGGAAGCGGTAATATCACGTTGTTTGAATAGTTCGCTCTGAAAACCCAGCATCACTTTAAAGTTGTGTCCGCTTTCTAATGATTTGCCGTATTCGGTAAAGATGTTCGGATTGAAAAAATTACTTTTATAAGCATATTCTGTAACGCTGGAAGTTTGATTGGCAATAATGTAGGGATTTTTACTCACATCATAACCATAAACGGTTTGATAATCGGTATGGTTGAAATTATAGTTGGAACGGTAGTTCAATTCTACGTTAATTTTCCAGTCTTTGATGGGTTCCACGATGAAAGCAAGCTGGTGTGCCATCACGTCTTTTTGTGATTTATATCGGCCTCCTTCTGTTAATTGGTAAATCTTGGATTCGACAGTATAGAATCCGTTTGGGTCTACTACCGGAATGACAGGCCAGTAGCGACATACATCGAAATAGAATACATTACTTTTGATATCGCCTCCGGCAAATGAAGGAGCTTCATAATCCGTCCGGTTAAAACGCATACTATAACTTATTTTCAACCATTTGGTTAAGTCCGCATTGATTTTTGCAGTAAAGGAGTAGCGTTGTTTGTTATCATCTCCAAACTTCAAGAGACCTCCTTGGTCCAGATAATTCGCAGAAAGATAATATTGTATTTTATCCGTTCCACCATTTACGCTCAATGAATGCTCGTGGGTAAAGCTATTACCAAATAACGTTTTTAACCAGTCGGTATTGCCGGTAGGCATCACGTCTTGCCGTTGGGGATCATCGAATGAATTCCATCTTCCCGCATCGGTCGGCCACATATATTGTGTGCTTTTTCCTGCTTGAAAATCCAGAATTTGTTGAAGTTTGGTGGCGCTATACATGGGAGTCTGTCCACCATTAGTTAACTGGTCATTGACTGCCAGAGCAAAATTGTATGAATCTGCCATTTCAGGCATATTCAAGGGAGATACAAAACGGAAGTTGTTATTATAGTTAACTACCGTTTTTCCCGACTTACCTTTCTTTGTTGTAATCAGGATGACTCCACCTGGTGCCCGCGAGCCATAAATGGAGGAAGCGGCTGCATCTTTCAGTACAGAAATATTCTCAATATCCTGTGGATTGATGGCGTTCATGTCTCCCTCCATACCGTCAATGAGCACCAATGGTTCTACCTTTGAACCAGCTCCAATTGTTCCAACACCACGAATATTGAATTTTTTGTCTGAACCTAAGGAGCCACCACCATCACCAGTAGAGATATTCATACCCGGAACCATACCTTGCAAAGCTTCTATGGTAGAGTTAACGGGACGTGCCGAAATTTCTTTTGCTCCTACCGTAGATACAGATCCTGTTACATTCACTTTCTTTTGTGTGCCAAAAGCAACCACAACAACTTCATCCAATGTTTGTGTATTGTCTTTAAGGATGATATTCAATGATTGTCCTGTGAATTTGATTTCTTGAGTCTGATAACCAACAAAAGAGACTACAATAATATCTCCGGTTTTTACATTGTTTAAAGAGAAGTCACCGTTGATTCCGGTGATTGTACCGTTCGTCGTACCTTTGGCTACGACGGATGCACCGATGATGGTTTCACCTGCTGCATCTTTTACTACACCCTTACAAGTAGTACCCTGTTGTACAACGGAAACTTTTAGAGTGCTTTCACCAGTTTCCGGATAAGCTGCTTCTACTGACATTGTCAGTAGGAACAACAACATACTAACTGACTTTAGTTGTTTTAACATAGCATTGAATTTAGAGTTTTTCCTAGAATCCGGAATTACTTTTAATAAGTTCTTTCAGAACTTATTCCGTGCGTAAAACGTTGGATTCAAAGCCTTAAATTCAAAAAAAGAGTCTTCTTTTAAGCGATCTTTTCTACTTGTTTTATACCCATTTTATATCTATTTCGTACCTGTTTGTGTTAGATGAAATAACAAGGATGATGAAATAAACAAGTCGTTTCATTTCAATATGAAGATAAAATACGGCTTTGGGTATTCTTAAAAAGAAAAAATGAATGAGAATTTGATATTATTTTTGAAAATACATGCTATGTATTAAAATATATTATATATTTGTGCCGTTAATTCTAATTTTATAAACCATCCTAGTTCTGAAAGAACTTATTTTTTCATCATTGATTACTGAACCTTAAAAGTGTCCTCCAATTGTAAGAGAGCTGTTTATTTGTGAGTTAGCTATTATCATTAATATGATTTCCGTACAGACTTATATACATAACTAGAATTTGGTAGATACCAATATCTGTATAAACAGTTGGGGCAGGTGTTTTTTCATTAGATTTACTTAGACAAATATGTGTTGGCTATGGAGTATCTATCATTACATCCGGCAATAAATAGCAGATGGCAACAGACGAAACAGGATAGTTACATATCTCCATCTTTTGGAAATGAAAGCTACTTTTTTCTTTTTAGAAATAGCCTTTTTAATTTGTTTCACAGCTTTATCAACGGGAGTAACCCAGAACAATCCTTCTCCTTTTGCCATAGCGGTGTCTACAAATCCGGGACGAATATCGGTAGTGTAAATAGAATAAGGAGATTTAGTTGCTTTTTGTCGTAATCCTTCCATATAGTTGATTTGATAGGCTTTCGACGCATTGTAGGCGGGAGCGATGCCACTGCCGCGCGTACCTCCAACAGAGGAAATAGTAACCAGATGCCCGCTTTTTTGCTGTTCGAAATATCGGAAACCCCAGTCTGCGATGTTGGTGAATCCTATCACGTTCGTTAGTAAGGTAGGTTCTTCCAATTGGTAGGAGAGTTCGGGGTTTAGTTCTCCGGTCCCGGCACAGATAATCAATATATCCATTCCACCCATTTTTCGAGTGAGAGTTTCGAGGGATGAAATGGTAGCTTGTGTATCGGTGATGTCGCACACTTGATAGAATAGTTTGTCTTTGTCCCGGGCGCATACCTCTTCTAATAGATTTTCTCTGCGACCGGTAATGCCGATAAGATAATCTTCTTGAGAATAGACTTCTGCCAATCCGCGACCGATGCCGGAAGTTGCACCTATAATTATAATTTTTTTCATGAAATACAATATACTTTGTTTGCCCGCAAAAGTAAGGGTAGGGAATAAATAAACTCTTGATTGAAATCAAGAATTTATTTTTGTACGACTTTTCTTCGGATACGACTTAATGTTTCGGGACGAATCAGAAGATAGGAAGCCAGTTCTTTTAAAGTTATCAGTTTCAGTAAGTCGGGACAACGGTTGATAATTTCAAGATAGCGTTCTTCCGGTGTCAGGCTGTACATTGAAATCATCCGGTCGTAGACTTCCCACAATAACGTTTCTGCGATGCGGCGTCCTAACTTTTGGTGAGCGTCGTTGGTATCGTAGAAGTCTGCCATTTGCTGATAATTGATTACGTATACCGAGCAGTCACACAAGGCTTGTATATCTACATTTGATTTGTCCTGTAACTGAAAAGCCGGATAGTTGCCAACAAAAGAATGATCGAAAGTATAGCCTACAATGCTGTTTTCGCCTACACTGTTGGTGCAACAGTACCGGAAAGAACCGGAACTGACGAACCCCATTGTTTTGCATACTTCTCCCTGGCGGGAAAAGTAGTCTCCTTTCTTATAATAGGTCTGCTTCCCCTGTTGTAATACAAAATCTACAATAGGGGAGTAGTTGATGTGGGAAGTATATTTGTTGAAATCTTCCACAGCGTATGAAAATTAGCCTTCGTTTATAACCTGAAATCCGGCCTGTTTCAAATCTTCCCAATATCCGGGATATGATTTGGTAACGACTTGCGGATTGGCAATAAGTAAATTGGGATGGCGGATAATTGCCGGTGCAAATGCCATTGCCATCCGATGGTCTTCGTAGGTTTCAATCACCGGAGTTTCTTCCGGTTCACATCGTTCGCCATTCCACATTAATATACTGTCATTTTCTTCCTCGATCACATATCCCAGCTTTTTAAGCTCGGTTCGCAGGGCGGCAATACGGTCAGTCTCTTTTATTTTCAGGCTTTGTAATCCGGTGAAACGGAAAGGGATATTCAGCAAGGCACAGGTAACAACGAATGTCTGTGCCAAATCCGGAATGTCGACAAAGTCTTCTTCCAGTCTTTCCGGCGCTTTGCCTGTTTTTTTCAGTTTCACACCTTGCGATGTAAATTCGGTAGTTATACCTAAGCGTGAGAAAACTTCTGCTCCCCGGCTATCTCCCTGATAACTGTTAGGAAACAACCCCAATAATTCAATTTCTGCTTTGGGAGATAAGGCAGCAATCTGATACCAATAGGAAGCTGCGCTCCAGTCACTTTCCACTTTGAAAGGAATGCTCTGATAGAGTTGTGGAGCAACGGAAATGCTATTAGGAGAAGTCCATGCGGCTTTGGCTCCAAAGTCCTGCATCAGTTGCAATGTAAGATTGATATAAGGACGGGAAATTATCTCCCCGCTTAAATGCAAAGTCAAACCGTCTTTGAGTGCCGGACCTATCATCAATAGAGCAGATATATATTGGGAACTGACATTTCCTTTCAGTGTTATTTCGTTTCCTTTCAATTCTGCACCTTTGATGCGGAGGGGAGGATATCCTTCATTGCGGGTATACTCTATTTCAGCTCCTAATTCCCGAAGCGCATTGACTAATATCTGTATCGGGCGTTGCTGCATACGGGCTGTTCCTGTGATTGTCCGTTCCCCCGGGGTCACACTTAAATAGGCGGTAAGGAAACGCATAGCAGTGCCCGCAGCCATGATGTCAATCGTCTCTTTCCCTTCGGTGAGAGCTTTTATCATCACCTGTGTATCGTCACAATCGGACAGGTTTTCAGGAGGATAAATACCTTTGCCCAGCGCATTGATGATTAATGCACGATTACTGATACTTTTAGAAGCCGGCAACTGGATAGTTGCTGTTACTACTGAAGGAGGGATGAGTTTATAGAGCATCATTTCTATTTTCTTTGGTTTGAGATGACAAAAATAGACATAAATTGGTATATATGCAGTTATAAAGTCAGAAAAACAATAGAAAATTTAGAATGGGAAAATTACAATCGTATTTGAAGTAGAGGATAAAATCTCAAGAAATTACAATTGTATTTAAAATAAATGCTATATTTGTGATGTATTGCAATCGTATTTAAAAAGAAGTAGAATGAAAATACCTCGCATAATTAAACAAAGAAACACTTATGTTGACCGCATAAGACCTTTCATGAGGAAAACATTGGTAAAAGTGATGGTCGGTCATCGTCGTGTCGGTAAAAGCTTTATTTTGTATCAACTCATGGAGTTGATACGGAAAGAAGAGAGTGATGCGAATATTATCTATATAAATAAGGAAGATGTCAATTTCATAGATATAAAGACTTATAAAGAACTGAATGATTATATTCTTTCAAAATCGGTAGATGATAGAATGAACTATATTTTTGTCGATGAAATACAGGAAATACAAGATTTCAGGTTGGCTATCCGTTCGTTGGCATTGGATGATAATAATGATATATATGTGACAGGCAGTAATTCAGAGATATTTTCCAGTGATTTAGCGAATGAATTGGGAGGTCGGTATGTTGAATTTGTGGTTTATAGTTTGTCGTATATTGAATTTCTGGATTTCCATGAACTGGAGAATACGGATGCGTCATTGGAGAAATATATTCATTATGGAGGATTGCCTTATCTGATACATTTGCCGATGGAAGAACCTGTTGTTATGGAGTATTTGAGGAGCATTTACTCTACCATTATATTAAAAGATGTGATTCAGAGAAAGAATATAAGGAATACGGTCTTTTTGGAACAACTAGTTTCGTTCTTGGCAGGTAACATTGGCAACTTATTTTCCAGCAAGAGTATTAGTGATTTTCTGAAAAGTCAGAAAGTGGATATTTCTCCTTATGTTGTGAGTGAGTATGCGATGGCATTATCGGATGCTTTTATTGTACATAGGGTAGGAAGGTATGATATTGCCGGAAAGAAATTATTCGAAAGAGGGGAGAAGTATTATTTTGAGAATATGGGGATTCGTAATGTGATTACGGGGTACAAGCCACAGGACAGAGCGATGCGTTTGGAGAACTTGGTTTATAATCATTTGGTATATAGTGGATATGATGTAAAAATCGGGACATTGGGTACGGAAGAAATAGATTTTGTCTGTAAACGGAATGGAGAGATTCTCTATGTGCAAGTCTCTCTTGAACTTTCTAAACAGGAAACTATTGAAAGAGAATTCGGGAATTTATTGAAGATTAAAGATAATTATCCGAAAGTGGTAGTGTCCGGAGAAAAAATGTTTGAAAATACTTATGAAGGGATAGAACATATTTATATTAGAGACTTCTTGTCTTCTGTTTTGTTACATTCCATTACTCGTGTCATTTAATCAAAGAACAACTGTTTTTTCTTTTATAAATAAGTATGATGAAAATACCGAATATACGTTTACTCAACCAACAGTTATTAAGTCCTCTTTTCTTTCAACCCAAGGAACTTGTGTCCTGGATGGGAGCTATGCAGGCACAGAATTATTCCATGGTGAAATGGGCAGTAGGAATGCGTTTGAAGTCAGCAACGATTCAAACTGTGGAAAAAGCGCTCCGTGATGGTGAAATCCTGCGGACTCATGTAATGCGTCCGACATGGCATCTCGTAGCAGCAGAAGATATCCGGTGGATGTTGAAACTTTCCGCCGGGCGTATTATATCTGCTAATGAGTCTTATGCGAAGGGGCATGACTTGGAAATTTCTGAAGAGCTCTATACGAAAAGTCATAATCTGTTGGAGAAAATTCTTTGTGGGAAGAAAAGCCTGACGAGGCAGGAGATTGCCGAGCATTTTAACCGTTTGGGGGTTGTAGCGGATAATCATCGTATGACCCGCTTTATGGCTCGTGCGGAGCAGGTGGGGATTGTATGTAGTGGGGAAGATAAAGGAAGTAAATGTACGTATGCGCTTTTGGAAGAGCGTGTTCCACCGGTGCCGGAATTGACCAAAGATGAATCTTTGGCTCGTTTGGCTAGAAGCTATTTTCGTAGTCATGCTCCTGCTGTTTTGCAAGATTTTGTCTGGTGGTCGGGGCTGCCTATTACAGATGCACGTCAAGCTATTTATTTGATTGATTCGGAATTAACGGCAGAAGAATGGAATGGACAGACATGGTATATTCATGAAGATTGCCGGACTCGTGGAAAAGTTACCGGCAGTTTGCATCTTCTTCCTTCTTATGATGAATATTTGCTTGGTTATAAAGACCGGACAGACGTTTTGCCTAAAGAGCATTACTCGAAAGCATTTACCAATAATGGTCTGTTTTATCCGATTGTTCTTCATGAAGGACAAGTGATAGGAAACTGGGATAAGTCTGTTAAAAAGAGAGGCTCATTGATAGAACATTCATGGTTCCGGTTGGATGATTGTGTTGATGAAGGTGCGTTGGATCGTGAGAAAGATAAGTATATACGGTTTTGGCGATAATATATGAAAAAACGTATATTTTATCGTTGTATAATTCCATATATGCAGGATATATTTAGGCATGAGTTGAAAATGAGAAGGATTTGCTGTTTTCGAATTTAGAAAAGAAATAAATCGATTGTGTTTTGGAATAATTTGTTTTAGTCTGTGTCTTTTATAGAATAGATGTATAGAACTTGCCTTTATTTTGTCTCAAATTGATATGTGGAGTGTTGGCTGTTTCAGGTGTAGGTTAGCTCTGGGATAGCACTTAAAATAAAGTTTTATATGCTCCTTTTAAAGGAATAAAGTGTTTCTCACCGATCAATGAATCGTTCCTTTAAAAGGAACTGGTTATTCCTTTTAAAGAAACGATTGTCAATAAGTTTATTATAGTGTATCTTTTGACTGTTTTTATGTAAAAAACTCCTCGGGAACTGTATATTCTTGCATTATTTTATACAACAGAACTGCTGGAAGAGGAAATCCGTGTGATGCTATTTATACTCATCATATTAAAAATAGAACATTTAAAGTAAGATATACTACCGCATTTATATTATAATAGAGCTTTCTCTCTATTTAAATAAATAGCATCAGGACTGATTTTTATTTGTTCATTTGCCTTTTTGCCCATTCCAGTCTTCGTTGATCGGCTAATGGAGTCACTTTAAATTCTTCGAATGTAGCGGTGAAACCTTTGCCGTCCGGACAAGCTCCCATTAATCCTACCATGACAGGACAATTATCTTGCAACCAACACGTGCGCATCATAATATATTCTTTATCATCACGTGAGAAAAATATTTCTACTGCATCCAGGCGACGGACTGCTTTTATCCATATCGAACGGGGAGCATCCGGCAATTGTACTACACTCCAGTCGCTAGTCCGATGCGTAACTACGGCACTTACATTCTGTTTGCCATCAACGTATTCCACACCTGCTTTTATCCAGTTTTCATGGTCGATGCGCAGCATTAATCCCATTTGGTCAAAGGTGGTGACATAGTTGCCGGTTATTTTTACTTTGGCTTCAAATTCTCCACCATAAGTCGCATAATAGAAAGGTCCGTCGTCCACTGTGAACCCATAATGGGAAATCCTCCAAAAGTCTGTTTTTGCAGGAACATCCATCACTAAGGTTTTGCCATCTTTTATTTCCCATTGTTGAGGCTCGTTCAGCCAATTCATTTTATTCAAACTTTGTGCCATAGAAGAAGTTGTTACTGCCATAAAGGCTATTGACATCATTTTGATTTTTAAATGTTTCATGATCATTTCTTATTTGATTATCTTTATCTTTGTGGTGCAAAGATAGGTCATACCTCCGTGTGCAACAATACTGAATAATAACCATTTTATAAGATGGACGTATTACAAAAGGAAATAGATGAAGTTTATGCGACACAACTGATAGCCGATGAAATATTGGACAATGGAGTTGTAGAGCAACATCAACGCTTTATTCATTCATTGACGGAGATTAATGGTGGATGTGCTGTTATTTCAGATCTTTCGAATAGGAAAAGTTACATTGCCGTTCATCCTTGGGCGCATTTTCTAGGCTTAACTCCCGAAGAAGCTGCTTTGAGTGTGATTGATTCTATGGATGAAGATTGTATTTATCGGCGTATTCATCCTGAAGACTTGGTAAAAAAGCGGTTATTGGAGTATCAGTTTTTTCAGAAGACCTTTTCGATGTCTTCCGAAGAACGGTTGAAGTACCGGGGAAGATGCAGAATACGTATGATGAATGAGAAAGGAGTCTATCAGTATATTGATAATTTAGTGCAGATTATGGAAAATACTCCTTCCGGAAGTGTATGGTTGATTTTTTGTCTTTATACCTTGTCTGCAGATCAACGAACGGAGCAGGGGATATGTCCCACTATTACTCATATGGAACGTGGAGAAGTCGAAACCCTCTTTCTTTCGGAAGAACATCGCAATATCCTATCCGAACGCGAAAAGGAAATACTTCGCTGTATACGTAAAGGACTATCTAGTAAAGAAATAGCAGCTGCCCTTTATATTAGTGTGAATACAGTCAATCGACACCGGCAGAATATTTTGGAGAAACTCTCTGTCGGTAATTCGATAGAAGCGTGTCGGGCTGCTGAATTGATGAAACTGTTGGATTTGTAATCCAATAAGATAGTATTGTTTACTGATTTCTTTCTTCAGATTCGAAGCTTATCTGAAGAAAGAACAGAACTTATTTAAAACAAAAGCAGCAACTCATCAAATCTTTTCACCTGTTTCAGATGGTCATGTGTGAATGTGTCTACTACTTCGTGTTTCCACATCACTTCAAAAGGAATATGTATGCCATATCCTCCCAGCGATAGAACAGGTTGAATGTCCGATTTCAGAGAATTGCCAATCATGACAAATTCGGAAGGAGCAATCTGTAAGATATTCAACATTCGTTGATATTCTTTCTCTGTTTTATCGGACATCACTTCAATGTGATCGAAATAAGAGGCTAATCCGGAACGTTCCAGCTTATTCTCCTGATCGAGCAAATCTCCTTTAGTGGCAACTACTAATTTGTATTTTCCTTTTTCTTTCAATACTTTAAGCGTTTCTTTTACTCCCGGCAATAGTTCAATTGGCATTTTCAGTAATGATTTGCCTAATTCAATAATATGTTGGATGTCTGTTCCTGAAATCTTTTGTCCACTCACATGCAAAGCTGTCTCTACCATAGAAATGGTGAAAGCTTTGGCTCCATATCCGAGATATTTCAGATTATTCATTTCTGTTTGAAATAAAGCAGCTGAAATATGTTCAGAAGTGCCATAAGGCTTTAATAGGTCTGTATATTGTTTCTCTATTTCCTGGAAAAAAGGTTCATTGCTCCACAAGGTATCGTCTGCATCAAAAGCAATGACTTTAATAAGTTCTTTCATCGGTTTCGTCGTTAATGGTGAATTTTAGATCATCTGTTTGGTATTTCGTATGCAAAGTTACAATAAAAAGGGGAATAAAGGCAGACGGTTTGTTTTTAGAACCGAATCTCCATTTAATTTCATAGAAATCTCTATCTTTGTTACTCGTTTTTTTGAGTTTGAATTTTAATTGGATATACAATAATGAAAATAGGAGATAAAGTACGCTTTCTTAGTGAGGTAGGCGGTGGAATCGTAACTGGATTCCAAGGAAAGGATTTTGTGTTGGTAGAAGATGCAGATGGGTTTGATATTCCGATGCCGATACGCGAGTGTGTCGTGATTGAAACAGATGACTATAATATGAGGCGTAAACCCGGTTCGTCTGCGCCGAAACCGGAAGAACCTGTTAAACCGGTAAAACCGGAGATGCCTGTTATTCAACGTCAGCCGGAGGTGCGTGGAGGAGATACTTTGAATGTATTTCTGGCTTATGTGCCCGAAGACGCAAAAGCGATGATGACTACTCCTTTTGAAACTTATCTGGTAAATGATAGCAATTATTATTTGTATTACACTTATTTGAGTGCCGAAGGGAAAGCATGGAAGAACCGTTCGCACGGTTTGGTGGAGCCTAATACAAAATTGCTGTTGGAAGAGTTCACCAAAGATGTACTGAATGATATGGAGCGGGTGGCTGTTCAGTTGATCGCCTTCAAGGACGGTAAGCCTGCGGCTATCAAACCGGCTGTTAGTGTGGAGATACGGATCGATACCGTGAAGTTCTATAAACTTCATACCTTTAGCGATTCTGATTTCTTTGAAGAACCGGCTTTGATTTATGACATTGTGAAAGATGATATGCCTGCCAAACAAGTATATGTTTCGGCGGAGGAGATTCAAGAGGCTCTGCTGCAGAAGAAATCTGTAGATAAACCGAAGTCACAACCTATTGTGAAACCAAACCATACTACTCATGGCGGAAAGAGCGGAATTATTGAAATAGATCTTCATATTGATTCTTTGCTGGATGATACTCAAGGGATGGGCAATGCTGAAATACTGAATTATCAATTGGATAAGTTTCGCGAAGTGATGGAAACTTATAAGAATAAGCGTGAACAGAAGATTGTCTTTATTCACGGCAAGGGAGATGGGGTACTTCGAAAGGCTGTCATTGATGAATTGAAACGGAAATATAGTAATTGCCGTTATCAGGATGCTTCTTTCCAGGAATATGGGTTTGGGGCTACGATGGTAACTATTAAATAATAGTATAAAAAAAGTGGAAGCCAACCGGCTTCCACCCTCTCTCTCTTTTACATATTAATCATTTTACTTATTCAGTTCAATACCTTTATTCTGTAAAGTGATACTCATCAAAGCTGCATACTTGGCGTACTGTTCAGCATTAAGAGTCTTTCTCATCAGTTTCAAGTTACCATAAACAGCGTTGCGCAATTTTGCTTCTTTATCTTTCTTCGCTGTTGTAGCTCTTGACATCTGTGTGGAGAAATAATCGCAAATATTGGCTACTTCTTCACTCTGATCGGAGTTTAACTTTAAATATTTGCCTAGTTTACTTACATTGATGTTACCTTCCCATTTTGCAGTTGTAGGCTGATTTCCGGCTGCAAATGTTGTAGCAGCAAGGCAGAGCGCTGCCACTAATGTTAATCCTAAACGTTTCATAATACCTACTTTTTTAATTGTTATACCTAAAAACTATTCCTAAAAACAAATCTAATACCTATTGAAAATACTGTCTAAGCGCTTAGTTTTTTCTTTTTACCTATGCAAATATAAGAATATGTTTTATAGCATAAAAATAAAGAAAAGGAAAAGATTCTTTTTAGGCTGATTTCTTGATGTAAGTCAAGAGATGATCAGCTTTTTGATATAAAAATACCTTTTTATGAAACATTTTTGTAATACGTGTGCGAAAACGATAGTAGAGTATTTCTCTATTTTAGGATTTATTGCTGTTAAAATGATATTGAGCAAAGGAATGTGACTAGGAACGGAACGCTGAAATCGACAACAAAGCCATGGAAGATGGAAATGATTACAAATTCCTTTCCCGAATATCGGGTAATGATAGGAAGAGTGGTATCCATCGTTGTGGCTCCACCAACAGAAATAGGAGCTAGCTTTCCAAAATATTTCACTAATAAGGGTGCACACAGCAAAGCGATAATTTCACGCATGATATTGGAAAGTAATGCGATAGTTCCCAATTCGGGACCTTTATATTCGGTGATAAATATGCTGGAGAGCGAGTAATAACCAAATCCGGCTCCAACTGCCATACAGTCTAAAGGACTTCGCTGGCTCATAAAAGCTCCCGCTATGGCGCAGCCTGCTAATGTGCCGAGTATCGTCATGATAGGAAGAAATACAAGCCGGGGATTCAGGGACCGAAAACTCTTCAGAGTGTTCGGATCGTTACCGATGCTGATACCTACGCAGAACATGAGTCCGCAGAGGGCATAGTAACTAAGTTTACTGTCGGTGAAGTCGTATGGGATAAGATGGTAAACTCCACAAAGAGTGCCGATAATGAAAAAAGAGACAATAATCAAACTACCTTTCATGCTTTTGTCTCCTTTCCTTTACTATATAATAGGTACCACAACCCCCATGCGCATAGAGTACTTCCTATGACCGCAGCTACCGTGATGACAACAGCTTCCAGCCCAAGAGTGTGTAATCCTTTGATGATAGATTCATTACCCCCTACATCTATTCCGAGAAGAAAGAGAAGAATCCATATAAGGAGAGTGATTATCTTGTGTATCCATGATAGTCTTTTACTGCGTAACAAGTAGCCAAGAAGCATGCCTGTCAGCATAATTCCAATAATGATAAACATAGTTAGTGCCTGCTTTTTGGCTGCAAAGATAGTATTAAATGTAAATCTTGGCTAATCTCTTCCACGATTTCTTTCATGGCTATTGACAGACATTCGACCATATCATCCACGCAAGCGGCATTGACAGACGGTGAATCTTCAAAACTACGGTTTATCGCAGTCTGCTATCCATAATTTATGATTTGTTTTCATCGTTGTGGTTTTTCTATATGAATGATCTTACTTGTCTCCGTACTGATTCCAATCATCCCAATTCCTCCATGTACATTGCTGGGGTACTTGATTGGTTCATTTATTGTTTCATCGTAAGCGTCGGAATCTACCAGGTTAAGTGCTTTCAGATAGTAATATTCTGTTTCCGTGATGCTTAAAAGACGTACAATAATATCCATCTTTACATTGGTGCCGTATTCAGGAAATCCGTCAATATCTGTCTGGTTGTAAACCGTCATTGTGTAAGATGTATTTTTGAATCGTGAGTCGTCGAATACACCATATATATTCTTTACGGTGTCGAACATGCCGTTGTCTTCGTCATCGCTGTTGGTGGGCTGTCCGTCTGTCAGCACAATATCCTCGCGGGATATAAAATGATAGCGATGTATTGTCCGGCTGACAAATTCTCCTGTTTCTTCATTATAGTCTTTCACTGTCATTTGCTTATCCATGATAAGCCGGTAGTAATTATCTTCGTTGGATCGATCTTTGATATTGATTTTGTATCGGAGAAAATTCTGCGTATAATAATACTTTGTCATTGGAATGGTGACCGTATCGATATCAGCTATTTCATGTGGACGCTGTGGTACGGTCACTTCAGCCCATGCGTGATATTGTCCGTCGTCTGTGAGGGCGTCGATACGAACTACATCTCCGGGAGTAAATTTGCTGGAAATATGGAAACGGCATTGCATATCTCCTTCCGTTTGGGGTGGGAGCGGACGTAAACTTTCTGATAACTGTCCGTTAACACGTACTTCCACCGTGGCATTTTCTACATGAGTGGCGTATCCTCTTCCCGTGAAATTGAGATAGAGAACGTTGGTCAGACTGTCTGCGTTGATTAGTGCGTTCATCACTAGTTTGGGGGGATTGTCCTTTACACTAAAAGGGAGTTCGTTTTCGCAAGAAACTGTTGTCAGCAATGCTATTAACAGGATAAATGGATAACATATACGAGTTCTCATAATGGGTTTAGAATTTATAAGTGTAAGTGAATGATGGAATTAATGGAAGTATAGTATACTTCTTGATAATCGGTTTGTTGGGATCGTTTTTGCTGGTGCTACGATATACAAAGGTAGGATTCATCGCATTATATGCATTATACAGACTGATATTCCAGGTACGCATACCATGTTTGGTCTTTTTGTTGAAATTGACTCCCACATTCAACCGGTGACTGGCTGGTAACCGATAATTATTACGATGCTCCACATATGAAGCTTCTCCGATGGTGGGTGAAGTTATGTTTGAATCAAAATAACCTCCATATCCATATCCTCCTCCAAATCCGTTGTTTGTGCCGTCACTAGGACGGATGACAGCGGTTTTCTCTTCAGGGATTGTACTTGTTCCACCTGTATAGAACACCCAGGAAGCACCGATGTCGATACGGTCGCTGAACTTATGGTTGATTGTCAGGTTGATATTGTGTCTTCGGTCATATTTATATGGGAACCGTTCACCATTGTTGATACCGCCTTTGGCAAACTGACGATCACTTTTGGATAAAGTGTAGGACAACCATCCCGTTGTTCTTCCAAGGGTTTTCTGTGCCATAAACTCAATGCCGGCCGAACGTCCTTTGCCCATTTCCACTTTGTTTTCCCAACCGGAGGAAGAACCGAAGAAACTGACGCCTTCCTTATATTCCAGCACATTATACATATCCTTATAATACCCTTCTACCGAGAATTCCCATCCTTTGATTCCCGTATAGTATCCGCCCAATGAATATTGGTGGGAGCGCATTGGCTTGATCTTTTTAGTGACCGGAACCCATAAATCCGTAGGCATGGCAATGGGCATTGACGATAGTAAATGTACATATTGGCTCATTTGGGTATAAGATGCTTTCAGGGTTACATCTTTTCCCAATTGATAGCGTGCGGAAACACGTGGTTGCAAGGAAAAGTAACTTTGTTTTTGCACATGAAACAATGAGAAATGCAGTCCGAGATTCAGGCGCAGACGATCATTCATCTTGATGTTGTCTTCCAGGTAAGCGGATAACTCATGTCCGTAAATCCGGTTGTTGGCTATGCTGTGGTAGGTTGTGTCCAGGTCTATTTTATCTCCTGTCTTATTGGAGATTTTAGAGGTCATAACTTCCGGGCGGAAACGATGATAGATATATCCTGTTCCAAATTTGAGGTGGTGTTTGGGAGATGGATTATAATCGAAGTCGATCTGGTAATTCCAATCATTGATTCCCGAACGGTAATCGGCTGAATACCGGTTGGTAAATGATGTACCGCTACTGCCGAGATATTGATTGTTGGTATATGAGTTGATGTCGAATAAATAGTTGCTGTAGGAGACTGTCGTATTGCAGAATAAACGGTTGTTGAATACATAGTTCCATCTGGCAGAAAGAATCGTGTTTCCCCAATTCATTTTGCTTCCGTCTTTGAAATCTGTATTTCCATCATAATTGGCAGCAAAATGATCCTTTCCATTGTAGGCAGATAGATAGACGCGGCTCCGGTCGGAGAATTTATGATTGATTTTGGCATTGATGTCATAAAAATAATAACTGTATTCCTCGTCATCCGGCATGAATGGTTTAGCGATGAGGTCGACATACGAACGTCTGGCGGAAATATTGAAAGACGTTTTCCCTTTCACAATCGGACCTTCCAGGTTGATTTTGCTAGTTAGTAGTCCGATACTAAGTGTGCCGTGGTATTTCTGCATATCTCCGTCATTGGTACGGACGTCGATGACAGAAGAAAGCCGTCCGCCGAAACGTGCCGGAAAAGAACTTTTGAATAGTGTTACTTTTTTGACGGCTTCCGGAGTAAAAACCGAAAAGAATCCGAACATATGGTCTACGTTATATACAGGAATCCCGTCAAGTAAGATTAGATTTTGATCCGGGCTTCCACCACGTATATACAGTCCGGCAGATCCATCTACTCCTGCCTGTACGCCGGGCATCAGTTGGATGGCTTTCATTACATCTGCCTCTCCCAGTATGCTCGGAGTATTTTTTATTTGCGTCATTGGAATCTCGATAGATCCCATCTGGGTGGCTATAGTTCCTGTCTCGGTTTTGTCGGAAACGATGACTACTTCCTGCAATTGCGTGTTACCCTGCATGCGGATATTTAGTAATGTGTCTTGTGAGAGCGTAAAATGATGCGCTTCTGTGGCATAGCCCAGATAGGAGAAACGCAGTTCGGTTTCTCCTTCGGGCAGGGTGATGCTGTAAAAACCGTAAGGATTGGTGGTTGTTCCTTGATTTTGATGACTCTCAATGATGTTGGTTCCAATCAACGTCTCGGAAGACGTCCCATCAGTGACATATCCGCTGATAGTGAACTTGCGGCTTACAGTTTTTGATTCTTTTTTCTTTTGCAGGAGGATATGCCGGCCGGTGAACTGATAACTGATCTGCTCATTTTTGAACGCAAGGTCAAGTATCTCACGCAAAGGCTTATCCTTTACCTGCAAATTGATTTTATGTTTTATGGTAATTTCCTCACTGTAGATAAAAGAATATCCGGTTGAATTCTCAATCCGTTTGACGAATTCTTTCAATGTGGCGTTTCGTAGTGTCAGCGAAAGTCGGGCGTCCGCATTTTGCGCGTATATTTGTGTGGTGATAAGGAGTGCTACCCCTATCAGAACAATGGTTCTGACAGGGAAGCGATCTTGGAATATAATATTCATCTTAGTCTGGTTTAGCAGTGATAATAATCTGTTTCTTGTTTTGTGAGTAGTCGAAATAACCGGCATTATGTAATACAGATAAAATAGTTGCCAGATCTTCTCCATTGCGGAAGCGTGCTGTGATCCGGTAATTTTGCAAAGCCGTGTCGGCTATGTGGATCGTTGCTCCGAATGAATTGGATAGTTCGCGGGCAATCTCCTGCAAAGGTAGGTCGTCGAATATAAACTCTCCCTGCCGCCAGGAAATTTCATCTTCTACGTTTTCTAAAACCTTGCGGGTGAGTTTTTCTTCCACCTTATTATATATAGCAATCTCATTCGGTTTCAAAATCACACGAACTGACTTGCTTTTATTGCTGACTGCTACCGAACCTGTCAATAACGTTGTCTTTACATCCGGATTGTTCTGATAGGCATCTACGTTGAAGTGAGTTCCCAACACCTGAACGTCAATCGTTTCAGTCTGCACGATAAACGGATGTTTTTTGTTCTTGTTTACTTCAAAATAAGCCTCCCCATTTAGTTTCACTTCCCGCTTGTCCGATTTGAACTTTTCAGGATAAGAAAGTGAAGAATAATGGTTGAGAGTGACGGTGCTGCCATCAGGAAGACAGACTGTGCGTGTCTCTGCCAAGGTGGAAACCGTTTGTATCGTGACCGGTTGCATATATAAATAGGCTGTCCATACCGATAGGCAAAGTAGAGCTACTGCCGCCGCTGCCGAGAAAGTACGTATCAGTGTCAGACGCCGGGTATGTGACTTCAGTCTTTTCTCTAGTTCCGGGTAACTGGCTGTTGCTGAAAACCGTCCTCGCGGTGAACGTGTGGAAGCGACGAGCTTGTTCAGTATTTCTTCTAATTCCGTATCGGTGTATTTCATCTTTTTTCTGTATTGCTCTTGATCTATTATTTTCGTTTCAACAGAATGGTCAGTTTGCTGATTCCTCCTTCTTTCCACTGGGGAGTGCAGGATAAAGTGACATTCTGCTTCTTCAATATCATCTGTTTAGGATAGATTTTTATGACAGTTGTTGCTGACTTCTTACCCGCTTTGATGATTACTTTCTTTTCTGTTAGCTGTACCACTGCTGCTTGTCCTACTACCGGAGGGGGTGTGGCAAGTACTACCGTCCGGTCTTCTTTTGTTTTTTCTGTTGCAACAATTTTAATTTTCAACTCACATTCGGATTTGTCGCTTTCACATTCTACTGTTTCCTTCGAATGTTCAAATCCTGCATAGTCCTTTGGTAGGTTGTCGTTGTCATTGTTGCATGAAAACAGGCACAGACAAACTGAAAGAAGGACAAAGATTCCCATGTTTGCGTCATTTAGCTTTTTCATTTTCTGTCTTTTTTAGTGATTGATTGACTTATTTGTTGATAAAGACCGGAGGGGGACAGAAACTCCCTACGCTCTTTGTCTAAAAGAATGTTAATCTATTTCGGCCCGGCTAATCATCTCTTTTAAACGTGTGATTGCTTTCTGAAGTTGTGCGTCCACTGTATTCATGCTGATGCCTAATTCTTCTGCTACTTGTGCGTAACTCTGTTTTTCTTCACGGATGCGGATGAACACTTCCCTGCAACGATCCGGAAGCCGGTCGAGTGCTTTTACGTAAAGAGCGAACAGTTCTTCACTGATGAGCGATTCTTCCGGTGAATAGCTTTGTTCTTGAGGCTCCGGCAGAGAATCGGGATGAATAAGCGTATGTCTTGATTCTTTTTCCAGATAATTGAGCGAAGCATTTTTGACGAGAATGAAACAATAATCTTCAATGTTTCTCACATCGAGCAAATTGCTGCGTTGCTTCCATAGTTTCAGGAATACATCGAGAACGATTTCCTGCGACCATTCTTCCTGTTTCACATAATAATAGGCAATACGAAAGAGACGGTCATAAGTCATGTTGTAAAAGTCCCGGAAAGCAGTCTGCGATTCCAGTTCTTTCATTTGCCGCAATAACTTTCTTACTTCTGATTCGGTCATCGGCTTCTTGTTTGTTTGGTTAGTCTACCCAAAGTAAATCACTCATTATACTGTCGGAAATGAAAATACCTTCACGCGTCAGGCGCAAAGCCCCGTTGTATTCCTCCAGTTTACCATTTTTCAGATAAGGTGCAGCCATTTTTTGACAATACTCCCACATTTCATTGCCGAACATCTGTTTCAGTTTCTCTATAGGTGTTCCCCATACGGTACGTATGGTAGTGATAATAAATTCGTTGTAGCGGGTGGTTGGGTCCAGATACTCTGTCTCGAAAGCACGACAGTCTTCTTCTATACCTTTTATATAGGTGTCGATTGAAGACACATTCCATTCCCGTGTCATTCCGTCAAAAGAATGTGCCGATGGTCCGCATCCCAGATAGGCTATTCCTTTCCAATAGGAAGTGTTGTGGCGGGAATATTTTCCGGGGCGGCAAAAATTGGAAATCTCATAGTGTTCAAATCCTGCTTTCTGCAAATGCTCTATCAGTAATGTGAAAAATTCTAAACTGGAGTCTTCGTCTACCTCGGATATCTGGTGCTGTTTTAACATATTATATATAGGTGTATCTTCCTCATAAATCAAGTGATAGGCGGAGATATGCTCTACATTCAGACTGATAGCCTGACGGAGATCGTTTTCCCATCGTTCTTTTGTTTCTCCGGGCAATCCGTAAATTAGGTCGATACTGATGTTCTGGAAATCGGCTTTCCGGCATCTGTCAATTGCTTCGATGGCTGTACGGGCATTGTGGCGGCGTCTCAATAGTTTGAGCGTAGCGTCATCAAAAGTCTGTATTCCCATGCTGAGGCGGTTGAAAGGAAGTGAGGAAAGCATTTCCAGATATTCCTGCGATAAATCATCCGGATTAGCTTCCAGAGTGATTTCCTGACAATGATTCAATCCGTAGTGCTCGCGGATGGTATCAAATATCTGTTCAAAATCCTCTTTTTCCAGTTGAGACGGGGTTCCGCCACCGAAATAAATAGTTTCTATATCTTCTCCTTTCAGGTATTCTTTACGCATCGCCAACTCCCGGCAGAGAGCCTGTACATAACGGGTTTTGAGTTCGCTGCGAGTGGTTGAGTAGAAGTCGCAGTAGATGCAGCGCGTTTTGCAAAAAGGAATATGAAGATAGATACCTGCCATAGTTATGCTGTTTGGGTTTGTGGGTGTAAAAGTAAGACTATTATTAGATATATCAAAAAAGCTGTTGACGGAAATTATTTATAGTGGGGCAGGAATACGCTAAATAGATAATTCTCCCATCGATTAGTAGAAGATAATTTCCTGCAATGCTGAATTTAAGATCTTTTCTTTTATAAATAAGATTCGAACTTGTAGCCGGGTTTTCGTTTGACTTAAGTCAAACGATAGAATGACTTAAGTTAAACTATCGCTTGACTTAAGTCAAACGAAAACTGATTAGGCAACGGGGAAACTATTGTATGAAAGGAAAACAACTAAAAATAACATCGTGCCGGATTACTCGTTGCAACTATGAAATTAGTTTATAGCCATGCGAAAATAATTTTTAACCCGATTCGAAAATGTTCATGTTAAAGATGTGTTACATAACATTGTTTAGTAACACTGCCATAAGTGTTGCTTTTCCCCCAATTAATCCCTAATTTGCGCATCACAAAATTAATGGTATGTGAGAAACATACTGAGTAATTACTAAAATCTTATATATTATGAAAGTATATCAGACTAATGAAATCAAGAACATTGCCTTGTTGGGAAGTTCTGGCTCTGGGAAAACCACTCTCGTGGAAGCGATGCTTTTCGAGAGTGGTGTTATAAAACGTCGCGGATCTGTTGCCGCAAAAAACACAGTTAGCGATTATTTTCCTGTTGAACAAGAGTATGGTTACTCCGTTTTCTCCACCGTTCTCCATGTAGAATGGAATAACAAAAAACTTAATATTATTGACTGTCCGGGATCGGACGACTTCGTAGGCAGCACAGTGACTGCACTAAATGTGACCGACACAGCAATTATCCTTCTCAATGGCCAATACGGCGTCGAAGTCGGTACACAAAATCACTTCCGTTATACAGAAAAGCTGAATAAACCTGTTATTTTTCTAGTCAACCAGCTTGATAATGAAAAATGCGATTATGATAATATCCTCGAACAGCTGAAAGAGGCATACGGCTCTAAGGTTGTTCCCATTCAATATCCGATAGCTACCGGTCCGGGCTTTAATGCGCTGATCGACGTATTGTTGATGAAGAAATACTCATGGAAACCCGAAGGAGGGGCTCCGACAATCGAAGATATTCCGGCAGAAGAAATGGATAAGGCCATGGAAATGCACAAAGCGTTGGTAGAAGCTGCTGCCGAGAATGATGAAAATCTGATGGAGAAATTCTTCGAGCAAGATTCCCTGTCAGAAGACGAAATGCGTGAAGGCATCCGTAAGGGATTGATCGCCAGAGGTATGTTCCCTGTATTCTGTGTTTGCGGAGGTAAAGATATGGGCGTTCGCCGCTTGATGGAATTCTTGGGCAACGTTGTTCCTTTTGTATCTGAAATGCCGAAGGTACAGAATACGGAAGGTAAAGAAGTGGCTCCTGACTCCAATGGACCGGAATCTCTTTATTTCTTCAAGACAAGTGTGGAACCGCATATCGGTGAAGTTTCCTATTTTAAAGTAATGAGCGGCAAAGTTCATGAGGGAGACGATTTGCTGAATGCCGACCGTGGTTCGAAGGAACGTATCGCGCAAATCTATGTGGTAGCTGGTGGTAACCGTGTCAAGGTGGAAGAATTGCAGGCCGGTGATATCGGTGCTGCCGTGAAACTGAAAGACGTGAAAACCGGTAATACGCTGAATGGTAAGGATTGTGACTACAAATTCAATTTTATCAAATATCCGAACTCTAAATATACCCGTGCCATTAAGCCGGTGAATGAAGCGGATGTGGAAAAGATGATGAGTATCCTGAACCGTATGCGCGAAGAAGATCCTACCTGGGTGATCGAGCAATCAAAAGAACTGAAACAGACTTTGGTACACGGTCAGGGAGAATTCCATCTTCGTACCTTGAAATGGCGTTTGGAAAACAACGAAAAACTTCAGGTAAAATATGAAGAACCGAAGATTCCATATCGTGAAACGATTACAAAGGCTGCCCGTGCCGACTATCGTCATAAGAAACAGTCCGGTGGTGCCGGCCAGTTTGGTGAAGTTCACCTGATCGTAGAACCTTATAAAGAAGGTATGCCTGTGCCTGAAACATATAAGTTTAATGGACAGGAATTTAAGATTACCGTGAGAGGCACGGAAGAGATACCATTGGAATGGGGTGGTAAACTGGTGTTTGTTAACAGTATCGTCGGTGGTTCTATCGATGCCCGCTTCTTGCCTGCTATTATGAAAGGTATTATGTCTCGTATGGAGCAAGGACCGTTGACGGGTTCGTATGCTCGTGACGTGCGCGTTATTGTTTACGATGGTAAGATGCACCCGGTAGATTCGAATGAAATCTCCTTTATGCTTGCCGGACGTAATGCCTTTAGTGAAGCCTTCAAGAATGCCGGTCCGAAAATTCTGGAACCGATTTATGATGTAGAAGTGTTCGTTCCGTCTGATAGGATGGGAGATGTGATGGGAGATCTTCAGGGACGTCGTGCCATGATTATGGGTATGAGTAGCGAAAAAGGTTTTGAGAAACTGGTTGCTAAAGTACCTTTGAAAGAAATGTCGTCTTATTCTACGGCGCTTAGCTCTCTCACGGGTGGACGTGCTTCGTTCATTATGAAATTCTCTAGTTATGAGCTTGTTCCGACGGATGTTCAAGATAAGTTAATGAAGGACTTTGAAGCTAAACAAACTGAAGAATAAGTATAAATGATAGGTGATAATTGATTGAATATTCACTATAATATTCGGTATTTATCATCTGTTAGGCATAAAGAATCAACTAAAACGTTAAAACCGCCGCCTTTTTTAAGTAAAAGGGGGCGGTTTTTGTTTAACTATGATTAATAAAGATGGAAAAACACAAGGAGAAGATTTAATTTTTTATTAAATTTGCAAACCAAAGGAGGGGTTTTATTGTTGTAGTAATCAGAATACAACCTAAATAGCTCCTTACGGTTAATTTCCGGGAAGTTCCGGTTAAATCAAGTTAATGCATTAGGAGTGTTAATTAGGGAGTGTTAATTTTGTTGCTATGAAGAAGTCAACAATTTGGATATTAGGTATTGTAATGGGGCTTTCCTTCCTTAGCTTGCTGTATTTGCAGGTAAGTTATATAGAGGAAATGATGAAAACCCGTAAGGAACAGTTTGATTCGGCTGTACGCAATAGCCTGGATCAGGTTTCCAAGGATGTGGAATATGCAGAGACCAGACGTTGGTTGATCGAAGATATTTCAGAAGCAGAAAGAAAAGCGCTGATTGCGAATAATGCTTCCATACAACAAGACAACTTGATTCAGCAAACGCAGCGGTTTACAGTGAAGTCTAAGGATGGAAAAGTATATTCGGATTTTGAGCTGAAAGTGATGACCACTAAGCCCTCCGAGCTTCCGAAGGCTATGATTTCTCCTTACAGGGGGACAAAGACCATTCCGGAAACTTCGCGTTCATTAGTGGAAGCCATCAAGAATCGGTATATGTATCAACGGGCATTACTCGATGAAGTGGCCTGGCAGATGATTTACCGGGGAAGTGACAAGTCGATTGGAGACAGAGTACGGTTTAAAGAACTGGATGACTATCTGAAATCGAGCTTATATAATAATAGTATAGATTTGCCTTATCACTTTACAGTGATCGACAAAGACGGAAGGGAAGTCTACCGTTGTGCGGATTATGAGGCAAAGGGAAGTGAAGACGCTTATCAGCAGGCATTGTTCAAGAATGACCCGCCTGCAAAAATGAGTATCTTGAAAGTGCACTTTCCGGGGAAGAAAGATTATATCTTTGACTCCATCAGTTTCATGATTCCGTCGCTGATATTTACACTGGTATTGTTAGTGACATTCATCTTTACGATTTATATCGTATTCCGGCAAAAGAAACTGACGGAAATGAAGAATGACTTTATCAATAATATGACGCACGAATTTAAAACACCGATATCTACCATTTCATTAGCAGCCCAGATGTTGAAAGATCCGGCGGTGGGAAAATCTCCACAGATGTTCCAGCATATATCGGGAGTGATTAATGATGAAACCAAGCGCTTGCGCTTCCAGGTGGAAAAGGTGCTCCAGATGTCGATGTTCGAACGTCAGAAGGCCACTTTGAAGATGAAGGAGATTGATGCGAATGAATTAATAGCAGGAGTTATCAATACCTTTGCGCTGAAAGTGGAACGGTATAATGGTAAGATAACATCGAACCTTGAGGCCACTGATCCTGTTATATTTGCAGACGAGATGCATATCACGAATGTAATCTTTAATCTGATGGATAACGCGGTGAAATATAAGAAACCGGAAGAGGATCTGGAACTGAAAGTGAGAACGTGGAATGAGTCGGGTAAACTGATGATTTCGATACAGGATAATGGTATCGGTATCAAAAAAGAGAACCTGAAAAAGATATTTGAAAAGTTCTATCGTGTACATACGGGTAATCTGCACGATGTGAAGGGCTTTGGACTGGGATTGGCTTATGTGAGAAAAATTATATTGGATCATAAGGGAACCATCCGGGCGGAAAGCGACCTGAACGTGGGAACTAAATTTATTATTGCATTACCTTTATTAAAAAATAATTGATATGGACGAGAAACTGCGTATTTTATTGTGCGAGGATGACGAAAATCTTGGCATGCTTTTAAGAGAATATCTACAGGCAAAAGGTTATTCTGCTGAGTTATATCCTGATGGAGAAGCCGGTTATAAGGCTTTCTTGAAGAATAAATATGACTTGTGCGTGTTTGACGTGATGATGCCTAAAAAAGACGGCTTCACACTGGCACAGGATGTCCGTGCAGCAAATGCTGAAATTCCTATTATCTTCCTGACGGCCAAAACGCTGAAAGAAGATATTCTGGAAGGCTTTAAAATCGGTGCGGATGATTATATCACCAAACCGTTTAGTATGGAAGAATTGACATTCAGAATTGAAGCGATCTTGAGACGTGTTCGTGGAAAGAAGAACAAAGAAAGCAATATCTATAAGATTGGTAAGTTTACTTTCGACACACAGAAACAAATTCTGTCGTCAGAAGGCAAACAAACTAAGCTGACTACCAAAGAGTCTGAACTGCTCGGATTGCTTTGTGCACATGCCAATGAGATTTTGCAACGTGACTTCGCTCTGAAAACAATCTGGATTGACGATAACTATTTCAATGCCCGTAGTATGGACGTGTATATCACGAAATTGCGTAAGCATCTGAAAGAAGACGATTCAATCGAAATTATCAATATTCACGGAAAAGGCTATAAGCTGATTACTCCGGAAGTTGAATCTTAATGATTGCGTTTGAGATAACTCTAAATAAAAAATCCCGGGAACATTCGTTTCCGGGATTTTTTATTGATTTTGCGAAATTAATCAGCGATCTTCTTATTAATAACAATATAAGAAATGAGTCCCAGTACTACAAGTACTACTGAAGTACCCAGGATGGCGTTGTTGTTTACATTTCCTGTAAAGGAACAAGCCAGCAGGATGACTACTCCGACCAAGATTAATATCAATCCTAAGTTCTTTAATAAACCTTTCATGTGTGTGTATTTTAATAGATTATAATATTCCAGTCACAAATTAAAGCATAATTCTTTAACGGGCGAAATTATTTGGATAAAAATTCCATTATAAATGCACGATTTAGTGGATTTTATGATTTGGAGAGAAGTTCTTCTATCTAATCTTTTGTATTGTAGAACACCTTTTTCAGTACCTCCTGTCCAATGCTCAATTCGTCGAGAGTGATACCGTGAAGAGCCTCTTTCAGAGTCTGTCCGGCAATGACACGCGCTTTTTCCTCCAGTTCTTTTCCGTCTTTGGTCAGATGGATCAGGTTGGTGCGGCGGTCTTTTTTATCGGAAATGCGCACAACAAGATGTTGCCGTTCCATATTATCTATCAAACGGGTCATGCTGGGCTTGTCTTTAAAAGTTGCATTACACAACTCTTGTTGCGTCACGCCGTCTTTTTCCCACAGGAAAATGAGTACCGTCCATTGTTCGGGACTGATTTCCAATCCGTTCTGACGGAAGTTACGGTACAGTTTCCGGTTGATTGCCGCAGAAACTTTGCCATTTAATATGGCAAATATAAGTCGAATGTCGAAATTAAATTGCTCTATCATGAAATTATTGTTTAAACAACTTTGCAAAGGTAAGTCTCTTCCCGGATAAATCCTATCTTCGGATACAAAAAAAGATTAAATATTTGTAGTTCAAAATAAAATGTCTAACTTTGCACCCGCATTTAAAATCAAATAATTTATTTATTTAATTAAACGAAGTATGAATCAATACGAAACCGTTTTCATTTTAACTCCCGTTTTATCTGATGTTCAGATGAAGGAAGCGGTAGAAAAATTCAAAGGCGTTCTTCAAGCTGAAGGTGCTGAGATTATTAATGAAGAAAACTGGGGACTGAAGAAATTGGCTTACCCAATTCAGAAAAAGTCTACAGGTTTTTATCAACTGATTGAGTTCAATGCAGATCCTACTGTAATTGACAAGCTGGAAATTAATTTCCGTCGTGATGAACGCGTAATCCGTTTCTTGACTTTCAAGATGGATAAGTATGCTGCTGAATACGCTGCAAAAAGAAGAAGTGTTAAATCAAACAAAAAGGAGGATTAATCATGGCACAACAAGTTCAATCAGAAATCAGATATTTAACTCCGCCGTCAGTAGACGTTAAGAAGAAAAAGT
Organism: Bacteroides sp. LFL-34; assembly: GCF_027257075.1. Lineage (NCBI taxonomy): Bacteria > Pseudomonadati > Bacteroidota > Bacteroidia > Bacteroidales > Bacteroidaceae > Bacteroides > Bacteroides sp. LFL-34. The sequence continues at coordinate 66,825 of NZ_JAPQKZ010000029.1, forward strand.
ACTGCCGTTTCAAAAAGAGTGGTATTAAGTATATCGACTACAAAGATCCTGAATTCTTGAAGAAATTCTTGAATGAACAAGGAAAAATCCTTCCGCGTCGTATTACAGGTACTTCTTTGAAGTTCCAACGTCGTATCGCGCAGGCTGTGAAGAGAGCTCGTCACTTGGCATTGCTGCCTTATGTAACTGACATGATGAAATAAGAAGGAGGAAAAGTATGGAAATTATATTAAAAGAAGACGTAGTAAACTTGGGTTATAAGAACGATATCGTAAACGTGAAATCCGGATACGGTCGTAATTATCTGATCCCGACTGGAAAAGCTATCATCGCTTCTCCTTCTGCAAAGAAAATGTTGGCTGAAGAACTGAAACAGCGCGCTCACAAACTTGAGAAAATCAAGAAAGATGCTGAAGCTATGGCTGCTAAGTTGGAAGGCGTTTCTTTGACTATCGCAACTAAAGTTAGCTCAACCGGTACTATCTTCGGTTCTGTTGGTAACATCCAGATTGCTGAAGCATTGTCTAAACTGGGTCATGAAGTTGACAGAAAGATCATCGTTGTAAAAGACGCTGTGAAAGAAGTTGGTAGCTACAAGGCTATCGTTAAGCTTCACAAGGAGGTTTCGGTAGAAATTCCTTTCGAGGTAGTTGCTGAATAAGAGCAAATTTACTTCATATATGAAAAGCGATTTGTTCTGAACGAATAAATCGCTTTTTTTTGTTATCTTTGCTATTACTATTATGAAATTCAACTATTGTTTTCTAAAGAAGAGGTTTTTGCTTCTGCTGATTGCTTTGGGAATTGGCAGTGTTCTTTATGCAAATAATGAGTTGAAACTATTGACTGATTCTTTGCGTAGAGTGATAGATGAAAAACACGTCTTTGTTAAAGAGAAAGAGGATCGGATAAACCGGATAAAATGTATGTTGAAAAGTCCCGGTTTGACTCTTGAAGGAGAATATAGAATCAATCTACGGTTATATAACGAATATAAAAAGTTTCATATTGATTCAGCCATCCATTATGTTGATCGCAATATTGAGATTTCCCGCCAGTTGAATAGACCTTATTTCACCAACCAGTCGTCTTTACATCTTAGCCTTTTATATTCGATGTGTGGCAGGTTCCGCGAAGCGGAGATTATTTTGAAAAGTATAAAGACTTCAGAACTTCCCAGAGATTTATTAATAAACTATTATCAAACTTATTCCAGTTTTTGGGGACACTATTCGATTTCTGTCGCCAATAATCTGTATGGCAAGCAGCAGGCTGCTTATCAAGATTCTCTGTTTGCCCTCATTGACCACACTTCTTGGGATTATCGAATGTCCCAGGCTTCTTATTATATTTGGCGTGATACGCTGAAATCGAAAGAAATTTATAAAGAACTGATGGAGATTGAGGAAGTGGGGACGCCCAATTATGCTATGATAACTCATTCATATTCCAGGTTATGTCACCATCAGAAAAAGTATGATGAGGAAAAAAAATATTTGATGTTGTCGGCAATAGCCGATACCCGGAATGCTACGCGGGAAAATGCATCCCTGCAATCTCTTGCATTGATAGCTTATGATGAACAGAATTTAGCTGATGCCTTTAAATTTACACAGTCCGCTATCGATGACGTTATATCTTCCGGTATTCATTTCCGGGCCATCGAAATTTATAAATTCAATTCTATTATTAATACAGCTTATCAGGCGGAGCAGGCCAGATCACGGTCGCATCTGACTACTTTTCTTATTTCTACAAGTATTATCCTTTTTCTTTTAGTCCTGTTGGTGCTTTTCATCTATATTCAAATGAAAAAGACGTTGAAAATAAAACAGGCATTGGCACAGAGTAATGAGGAGCTTTTGCGATTGAACAACAAGCTGAATAGCATGAACAGCCAGCTGAATGATACAAATAATCAGTTGTGTGAAATTAATAGTATAAAAGAGTATTACATAGCCGAATTCTTTGATGTCTGTTTTAGTTATATCCATAAAATGGAGAAATATCAGAATATGCTGTATAAAATAGCTATTAATAAATACTATGATGAACTGATTAAGAAGCTAAAATCATCTGCGCTTATTGATGAAGAGCTTGGCGCTTTATACACTCGTTTTGATAAGGTCTTCTTAGGTTTGTATCCCACTTTTGTTTCTGATTTTAACGCTCTGTTGAAAGATGAAGAGAAAATTATTTTAAAACCGGACGCTTTATTGAATAGAGAACTTCGTATTTATGCTTTATTACGCTTGGGTATTACGGATAGTGGAAAGATAGCGAACTTTCTCCGTTGCTCTACAAGTACGGTTTATAATTATCGTACGAAGATGAGAAATAAAGCAGCCGTCGACAGGGATGAATTTGAGAATGAAATTATGAAAATTAGTTCAACACAAGAGATATAATTATCATTTTAACATTATAATACTTTCCAAATCATCTACATTTTTTTGATGTGTCAAGTTATCTAAGTTGTTGATTAATAGTAAAAAGAACTAATTTTATATCTACATAAAGTAGTGTAAGTCAAATAAGCCGTTATTTATTTGGCTAGATTTGCAATATCAGTTTTTAGCTCACCAGTTTGGTAGTTAGAAGTTGATGTTTTATCTATTATTTGTACTTAAATTCACTATGTTTAATTATGAACACGCAATCTTCAGTAGACACGAGAATTAAAGTTGGAATTATCGGTTTTGGTAGGATGGGAAGATTCTACTGGGAAGCGATGACTAAAAGTGATCGGTGGAATATTGCTTATATTTGTGATACCGATCCGGCATCACGTCAGTTGGCTAAAAAGCTTTCCCCTAACTCTATTATAGTAGAAGATAATCAAAAGATTTTTGAGGATGAAAGTGTGCAGGTAGTCGGACTTTTCACTTTGGCTGACTCGCGGATGGAACAAATAGAAAAAGCTATTCGTTACGGCAAACACATTATTTCAGAAAAACCAGTTGCAGATACAATGGAAAATGAGTGGAAAGTTGTAGAAATGACAGAAAACACAAATCTCATTTCTACGGTAAATCTGTATCTGCGAAATTCCTGGTATCATAATTTAATGAAGGAATATATCCAGCAAGGGGAAATCGGAGAGCTGGCTATTATTCGTATTTGTCACATGACTCCCGGCTTGGCACCAGGTGAAGGTCATGAGTATGAGGGACCTGCTTTCCATGATTGTGGAATGCATTATGTAGATATTACCCGTTGGTATGCAGGATGTGATTATAGAACATGGAATGCTCAGGGAGTGAATATGTGGAACTACAAGGATCCTTGGTGGGTGCAATGTCACGGAACTTTTCAAAACGGGGTCGTTTTTGATATTACCCAAGGATTTGTTTATGGGCAATTATCTAAAGACCAGACACATAATTCGTATGTAGATATTATAGGTACAAAAGGGGTTGTGCGTATGACGCATGACTTCAATACTGCTGTTGTCGACCTACACGGTGTCAATCAGACCATCCGTGTAGAGAAACCTTTCGGCGGCAAGAATATAGACGTGTTGTGTGACCTGTTTGCTGATTCGGTAGAAACCGGAAAACGCAGTTCACGATTACCGCTAATGCGCGATTCGGCTATTGCATCCGAATATGCGTGGACATTCTTGAAAGATACCCGCAAACACGATTTGCCCGCTATTGGTAATTTGCGCACTTTGGAGCAAATACGCGAACGAAGAAAAAACATGAAAAATGGATATGGATTGTTGCACGGCAACCTTCCAAAGATTATTAACCCTTAAACAAATAAAATCATGTCAAACATTTCGAGGAGAAAATTTCTCAAAACGGGAGCCGCTGCTTTAGCAGGTATAACCATTGCTCCCAGTACAATTTTAGGTATGAGTCACGGGCATATTTCGCCTACTGACAAATTAAATCTTGCAGCTGTGGGTATTGGCGGTATGGGACATGCCAACATTAATCACGTAAAGGGCACTGAAAATATTGTGGCTCTTTGTGATGTGGATTGGAAGTATGCAAAAGGTGTGTTCGACGAATTCCCCAAGGCTAAAAAATACTGGGATTATCGTAAAATGTATGATGAAATGGGTAAATCTATTGACGGTGTAATTGTTGCAACTGCCGACCATACTCATGCTATCATCACTGCTGATGCAATGACAATGGGAAAACACGTGTACTGTCAGAAGCCGTTGACCCACTCTGTTTATGAATCTCGTTTATTGACAAAATTAGCTGCCTCAACAGGTGTTGTTACTCAGATGGGTAATCAGGGTTCATCGGATGAAGGTACGGATTTGGTATGCGAATGGATTTGGAATGGTGAAATCGGTGATATAACTAAGGTGGAATGTGCGACAGACCGTCCTATTTGGCCGCAAGGATTGAATGTTCCTGAAAAGGTTGATAAAATTCCTAGCACATTGAATTGGGATTTGTTTACAGGTCCTGCTAAAATGAATCCTTACAATGCTATTTATCATCCTTGGAACTGGCGTGGATGGTGGGATTATGGAACAGGTGCATTAGGCGATATGGCTTGCCATATTTTGCATCAGCCGTTTAGAGCATTGAAATTGCAATATCCTACTAAAGTGGAAGGGTCATCTACTTTATTGTTGAATGCTTGTGCTCCGCAGGCACAGCATGTGAAAATGATTTTCCCTGCTCGTGAAAATATGCCGAAAGTAGCTATGCCTGAAGTGGAAGTACATTGGTACGATGGCGGTATGATGCCTGAACGTCCGAAAGGATTCCCGGAAGGAAAACAACTGATGCAGAGTGGTGGTGGTTTGACTATTTTCCACGGAACGAAAGATACTTTGATTTGCGGATGTTATGGACAGAATCCTTGGTTGCTTTCTGGTCGTAAACCAAATGCGCCAAAGGTTTGTCGTCGTGTTCCCAATGCTATGAACGGTGGTCACGAGATGGACTGGGTACGTGCATGTAAAGAAAATAAATCTAACCGTATCATGACTAAGTCTGATTTCTCAGAAGCCGGACCAATGAATGAAATGGTGGCAATGGGTGTATTGGCTATTCGTTTGCAAGCGCTGAATAAGACTCTTGAATGGGATGGAGCTAACATGTGCTTTACGAATATTGGTGATAACGAAACGATCCGCACCGTTATCAAAGACGGATTCAAGATTCATGATGGTCATCCGACATTTGACAAGACATGGACTGATCCGATTAATGCGAAACAGTTTGCTGCTGAATTAGTGAAACATACTTATCGTGACGGCTGGAGACTGCCTGATATGCCGAGATAAATTAGAAATTAAAGATAAAAAATTAAATCGTTATTATCATGAAAAAAGTATTTTATCCATTAGCTTGTTGTTGTCTTGCTGCAGGAGTTTTTGCTTCTTGCGGTGGTCAGAAAAAAGCAAATGCTCAGGAAGAACCGAGCAAAGTTGCATTGTCTTACTCTAAATCATTGAAAGCACCGGAAACTGATAGTTTGAATCTGCCTGTTGACGAAAATGGTTATATCACAATCTTTGATGGTGAAACATTTAACGGATGGCGTGGTTATGGAAAAGACCGTGTTCCTACTAAATGGACAATCGAAGATGGCTGTATCAAATTCAACGGTTCTGGCGGCGGTGAAGCTCAAGACGGTGATGGTGGTGACTTGATCTTTGCTCACAAATTTAAAAACTTCGAGTTGGAATTGGAATGGAAGGTTGCTAAAGGTAGCAATTCAGGTATTCTGTATTTAGCTCAGGAAGTTACTTCTAAAGACAAAGATGGTAATGATGTGATTGAACCTATTTATATTTCCGCACCTGAATATCAGATCCTGGATAATGCCAATCATCCGGATGCTAAATTGGGTAAAGATAACAATCGTCAGTCGGCTTCTTTGTATGACATGATTCCGGCAGTTCCTCAAAACTCTAAACCGTTTGGCGAATGGAACAAGGCTAAGATTATGGTTTATAAAGGTACAGTGGTTCATGGACAAAACGATGAAAACGTACTTGAATATCATTTGTGGACAAAACAATGGACTGATATGTTGCAGGCAAGTAAGTTCAGCGAAGATAAATGGCCTTTGGCATTTGAATTGCTGAATAACTGTGGTGGCGAAAATCACGAAGGTTTCATCGGTTTGCAAGATCACGGTGATGATGTTTGGTTCCGCAACATCCGCGTGAAGGTTTTGGACTAATCAAATAGTAATAAGAAGGCACGAGTTACACGTATTTCACGTTTTTTTGAATGGCGATTGCCATAGAGTAACCGTGAAGTCTGTGTAATCCGTGCCTGTTTTTTCTATATAAATCTAATAATTGTAATCCCCTGATATCTATTATATGAAAACAAAAATTTATTTATGTGCGTTGGCTGCTCTTTTCATGATTCCACAGGCAATGACAGCACAAACTAAGAAGAAAGCTAAAAAAGAAGTAGCTATTCAACTCTATTCTGTCAGAGATATATTGAATAAGGTAGACAATAAAGATGGTAAGTGTGACCCCACTTATACTGCTCTTCTGAAGAAATTGGCAAACATGGGATATACCGGTGTTGAAGCTGCCAATTATAACAACGGTAAATTTTATGACCGGACTCCCCAACAGTTTAAGAAAGATGTCGAATCGGCAGGATTAAAAGTTTTGTCTTCACATTGTACCAGACAATTGTCCAAAGAAGAATTGGCTTCCGGTGACTTGTCAGAGTCTCTTCAATGGTGGGATCAGTGTATTGCCGATCATAAAGCTGCAGGAATGAAGTACATCGTAGCTCCTTGGATGGATGTTCCAAAAACGCTTAAAGATTTGAATACATATTGCACTTATTTTAATGAGATAGGCAAACGTTGCAAACAACAAGGTTTGTCATTTGGATATCATAATCACGCTCATGAATTTCAGAAAGTAGAAGATAAAGTAATGTATGATTATATGCTGGAACATACGAATCCTGAATATGTCTTCTTCCAGATGGACCTTTATTGGGTAGTTCGCGGACAAAACAGTCCTGTTGATTATTTTAATAAATATCCCGGCCGCTTCAAGATATTCCATGTTAAGGATCACAGAGAGATCGGACAAAGCGGAATGGTAGGTTTTGACGCTATCTTTAAGAATGCAAAAACTGCAGGCGTTAATTATCTCGTTGCTGAAATCGAGGGTTATAGTGTTCCGGTAGAGGAAAGTGTAGAAGTAAGTCTGGATTATTTATTGAACGCTCCTTTTGTGAAAAGTTCATACGCTAAATAACGTGCGGCTTGCTAAAATAATAAGATAAAGGCATAAAAAAAAGTCTGTGCATGCTTTCGCATGGCAGACTTTCAATTCTCTCTAGCTGTTTCTGAATTATTCAGCTACAGTTTCAGTTGCAGTGCTATCAGCATTCAAAGAATCTGCTGCTGCGGCTGCTGCTTGTTCAGCTTCAAGAGCTGCTGCTTCTACTGCTGCGATTGAGTCAGCGATACGGATAGAATCTGCAGTTGCTTTTGCTGCGTCAGCTGCTTTGTTACCACATGATGCGAATGATACTGCTACGATAGCTACGGCCATCAAAACTAATTTTTTCATTTTCTTTGCTTTTTAAAAACGTAATACAATCAATTGCTTTATTAAAACGATGCAAAGGTATGTACTTTTTCAATATGTTGTTCTCGAAACGCCAACTTTTTTTATATTTTTTTTTGTAACTGGGCACTTTTCTCCCCTTTTTATATGTTTTAGAACATGCTAATCGACAGCAATACTGTTATATAAGTATCTTTTTATGCTTCTTTTGGGCGTTTTTTCAAATTCAGTAGGGTAGAGTTGGATCTTGCTGATTTTCTCATAAGCGGCTACGTTGCTGTTCAGATTCTTAAGATTTTCATCCATGATTGTTTTCAGGTTATCCGGATTATTTAATCCGAGAGAATCCAACGCTTCGTAATCGGCATAAACAAGTGCCACTAATTTTTTATTGCGTTCGATAACAAGACTTTCGAGAATGAAAGGCAGGTTATTCAGTTTGGTTTCCAACTCTTCAGGGAAGATATTCTGTCCGCTAGAACTTAAGATCATAGTCTTGAGTCGTCCCCGGATGAAAATATTTCCGTTGCTGTCCATGGAACCGAGGTCGCCGGTACGTAACCAGCCGTCCTGCGTGAATACTTCCTGCGTTGCTTCCTGGTTCTTGTAGTAGCCCACCATCACATTCTCTCCCCGAACCTGGATTTCTCCGGTTTCTGCTTCCGGGGTTTCCTTATAGATACGCGCTTCCATTATATCCAGAATCTTTCCGGAAGAGCCTAGTACAAACTCATCCCAAGGGGCATAGCTGATTAGTGGCCCACATTCCGTCATACCGTAACCTATAGTAAAAGGGAATTTAATTTTGTAGAAGAATTCTTCTACTTCCTTGTCCATAGCGGCGCCGCCGATAATGATTTCCTTAAACCGACCTCCCAGTGCATCAATCAGTCTTTTGCGTATCTGGTTGTAGATCTGTGTGTCGAGCAGCGGAATATTGAGTGCCCACTTCATTCCTTTTTTATTAATGAGTGGCTGGATGATATTCTTATATATCTTTTCGATCACTAGCGGGACAGTAATAATAAGGTTGGGTTTCACTTCCTCAAAAGCCTTCATTATAATCTTCGGAGAAGGAGTTTTACCAAGCAGAGTGACATGGGTGCCGACAGCGGTTGCAGTCAGAAAGTCGAACGCACAGCCGTATGCATGAGCGAGTGGGAGGAAAGAGAGTACTTTGTCTCCCTTTTTAAGAAGTTCGGTGCGGATACCGAAAGTGACATTTCCTGCCAGATTGTTCCCTGTCAACATCACTCCTTTACTGAAACCGGTGGTTCCGGAAGTATAGTTTAATAGCATCACTTTATCATTGGATAAAGTGGTATATTGAACATCTTCGCGGGCAAATCCTTTCGGATACAAAGAATGCATTTCTTTATCGGTATTTTTCAGAAACTTCTGTATGGTTTCTCCGTCACGCTGATAAAGACACCGGAAATCGGTCAGTGAGAATACGCCTCGCAGTCCCGTTAGTTTTTCCTCTTCCAGATTGTCCCAAATGCTGTCGCTGGTGAACAGAAATACAGATTCGGAATGATTGACGATATGATGAATATCGTTGGGGGTAAAGTCTTGAAGGATGGGAACAATGATTGCTCCATACGTGATGGTTGCCATATAGGCGATGCACCAGTGAGCGTTGTTTTTGCCGATAACTGAAATCTTATCCCCTCTGCGGAGGCTACAATGTTTGAATAACAGATGTAAACGGGCGATTTTTTCAGCTACCTCCCCATAAGTATATTGGGTATCTTCTCCATAATCTGTGTAACAAGGTAGATCCCAATTTTCACGGAAACTATTTTCGTATAGTTTAATGAAATTCTCTTTAATCATTGCACGTTTTTTAGTGAATTGTGCAAAAATAGGAATAAACTTTCGTATCCAAAAGCGTTTTACTAATAATAATGTGTAACTTTGCAAAGTTAATGTGTTTATAACAGCTTATGATAGATACCACTGTATTTCAAAATAAGACAGCCGTTTATTATACTTTAGGCTGCAAATTAAATTTTTCAGAGACTTCAACTATTGGTAAAATTCTGCGTGAGGCAGGAGTTCGGACTGCGCGTAAAGGAGAGAAAGCTGATATCTGTGTGGTAAATACCTGTTCGGTGACGGAGATGGCGGATAAGAAATGCCGGCAAGCGATTCATCGTCTGGTAAAACAACACCCTGGTGCTTTTGTGGTAGTGACCGGATGTTATGCGCAATTGAAGCCCGGTGATGTGGCAAAGATAGATGGAGTGGACGTAGTGTTGGGAGCGGAACAGAAAGGAGAATTGCTTCAATATCTGGGCGACCTCCAAAAGCATGAAAAAGGAGAAGCTATCACTACGACGACCAAAGATATCCGTTCATTCTCTCCCTCGTGTTCACGGGGAGACCGTACCCGTTTCTTTTTGAAGGTGCAGGATGGATGCGATTACTTTTGTTCTTATTGCACGATTCCTTTTGCCCGGGGACGAAGTCGTAACGGGACTATTGCTTCCATGGTTGAACAGGCCCGTCAAGCGGCTGCCGAGGGAGGAAAAGAAATTGTTCTGACCGGAGTGAATATCGGAGACTTTGGCAAAACAACAGGAGAGAGTTTCTTTGATTTAGTAAAAGCATTGGATCAGGTTAAAGGAATCGAACGTTATCGTATCTCTTCCATAGAACCCAATCTGTTGACTGATGCGATTATTGAGTTTGTGTCTCACTCCCGCAGTTTTATGCCTCATTTTCATATCCCTTTGCAATCCGGTTGTGATGAGGTTTTGCAGCTAATGCGCCGTCGTTATGACACTGCTCTTTTTGCTTCGAAAGTAAGGAAGATAAAAGAGGTGATGCCGGATGCTTTTATCGGAGTGGACGTGATTGTGGGAACCCGTGGAGAAACGCCCGAATACTTTGAACAGGCTTATCAGTTTATTGATGGACTGGATGTGACGCAGTTGCATGTGTTTAGCTATTCCGAACGTCCTGGAACGCAAGCCTTAAAAATAGAATATGTGGTTTCTCCGGAAGAGAAGCATCAACGTAGTCAACGTCTGTTGACACTATCGGACCAAAAGACACAGGCTTTTTACGCGCGTCATATCGGGCAGGTAATGCCGGTGCTGATGGAAAAATCGAAGACAGGTGTTCCGATGCATGGATTTACGGAGAATTATATCCGTGTAGAGGTGGAAAATGATGATTCACTGGATAATCGGGTGGTTAACGTACGCCTGGGAGACTTTAATGAAGAGAGGACGGCACTTAAAAGTACAATTTTGATATAAGTATGAGATCCAAACTTATCTATTGGCTGGTATATAGTGGAATGTGGTTGTTTTCGGCACTTCCGTTCCGGGTTTTGTATATGCTCTCGGATCTTAATTGTCTGTTGATGTATCGTATTGGGAAATATCGCCGGAGAGTGGTTCGGGGAAACTTGCTTAGATCGTTCCCGGAAAAAACAGATGCGGAGAGATTGCAGATAGAGCGTAAATTTTATCGTTATCTGTCGGATTATATGCTTGAGGATTTGAAATTGTTGCATATGTCTGCCGAAGAGCTTTGTGCAAGAATGACTTATAAGAATACGGAGCAATATCTGGAACTAACTGAAAAGTATGGAGGTATTATAGTAATGATTCCTCATTACGCCAATTATGAGTGGTTAATAGGTATGGGATCAATCATGAAACCGGAAGATGTCCCTGTGCAAGTTTATAAACCATTGAGAGATAAATATCTGGACGAATTATTTAAACGTATTCGTTCTCGTTTCGGGGGATATAATATCCCGAAACATTCTACAGCACGTGAAATTATTAAGTTGAAACGTGATGGGAAAAAGATGGTAGTTGGGCTGATTACCGATCAATGGCCCAGTGGGTATGATAAATACTGGACTACTTTTTTGGGGCAGGAGACGGCTTTCCTGGATGGTGCGGAGCGTATTGCTAAAATGATGAACTTTCCTGTTTTTTATTGTGAGCTTAGTAAGAAGCGTAGAGGGTATTGTGAAGCGGAGTTCAAGTTAATGACGGAAACACCGAAAGAAACAAGAGAAGGAGAAATCACGGAAATGTTTGCCCATAGGTTGGAGCAAACGATTCGCAGGGAACCGGCATACTGGTTATGGTCTCATAAACGCTGGAAATTAACCAAAGAAGAGGCTGATCAGCTGGAACAGAAGGAATTGAATAAGAAGAAAGAATAATGATGAAGGTTTCAGTTGTAATCTTGAATTGGAACGGGTGCGATATGCTTCGTACTTTTCTTCCGTCCGTCGTCCGCTATTCAGAGGGGGAGGGGGTTGAGGTCTGTGTAGCTGATAATGGCTCTACGGACACTTCTGTGAGTTTGCTTCAACAGGAATTTCCTTCTGTCAGAACGATTGTGCTCGACCAAAATTATGGCTTTGCCGATGGATATAATTGGGCATTGCAGCAGGTCGACGCAGAATATGTAGTTCTTTTGAATTCAGATGTCGAGGTGACGGAGCATTGGCTGGAACCAATGATTGCTTATTTGGATGCTCATCCGGAGGTGGCTGCTTGTCAGCCGAAGATACGAAGTCAACGACAAAAAGAATATTTTGAATATGCCGGAGCGGCTGGTGGCTTTATTGATAAATATGGTTATCCTTTCTGCAGGGGGCGTATAATGGGAGTTGTGGAGAAGGATGAAGGCCAATATGATACGGTGATTCCTGTTTTTTGGGCAACGGGGGCAGCGTTGTTTATCCGGCACACTGATTATGTGAATGTAGGAGGATTGGATGGACGTTTTTTTGCTCACATGGAAGAAATAGATTTGTGCTGGCGACTTCGTTCGCGGAATCGTGAGATTGTCTGTGTACCTCAAAGTATTGTCTATCATGTAGGAGGAGCTACTCTTAAAAAAGAGAATCCTCGTAAGACTTTTCTTAATTTCCGTAATAATCTTGTCATGCTCTATAAGAATCTTCCACAGAAGGAGTTAAATAAAGTGATGCGTATCCGGGCCTGTCTCGATTATGTGGCAGCGTTTAATTTCTTGTTGCAAGGGCACTGGGACAATGCTCGTGCTGTGATACGTGCGCGGAAAGAGTATAAACAACTATGTCCGTCATTTTCTTTATCCCGTGAAGAGAATATGAGAAAAAAAACTTTGAATCCGATACCTGAACGGACAAAAAGTAGTATCTTGTGGCAGTTTTATGCGAGAGGATGCAAACGGTTCTCTCAATTGTCGGATTTTAAAAGGATAGCAAATGGAATCAAAGGTTAGAAGAGGCATCGGGCTGGTAGCACACGATGCAATGAAAAAAGACCTCATCGAATGGGTGCTATGGAACTCGGAACTGTTGATGGGTAATAAATTCTACTGTACGGGTACTACAGGTACTTTGATATTGGAAGCATTGAAGGAGAAACATCCTGATGAAGAGTGGGATTTTACGATTTTAAAATCAGGTCCGTTAGGTGGTGACCAACAGATGGGGTCACGTATTGTGGATGGGCAGATTGATTATCTCTTTTTCTTCACGGATCCCATGACACTGCAACCGCATGATACGGATGTGAAAGCATTAACCCGTTTGGCCGGTGTAGAAAATATAGTTTTCTGTTGTAACCGTTCTACGGCAGATCATATTATTTCCAGTCCGTTATTTATGGATCCTGATTACGAACGTATTCATCCGGACTATTCCAGTTATACGAAACGTTTCCAGGATAAACCTGTGGTGACGGAGGCTGTAGAATCGGTAAATAGAAGAAAAAAGAAGAGAAAATAAGCCGGTAGTTTACGGCTGTGAAAATAGAAGCAGATCTTGCTTAAAAAGGAATGCAGATGATACGGATTACTTTATTAATATCGTATTATCTGCATTTCGTCATTTATGTTTCATTTCCAGTTGTGATTATCTTATTTCCTGCTGCAGTGTAGCTCAATTCCTGCAGACTCTATATCTGCTCCCATCGGTGGGTTTCGTTTGGAAAGCCGGAGTTCGATTTCTTCAATACAGGGGAATTGGTCAAAGAGTTTTTGTATAATCCGTCCGCTAACGTGTTCCAGCAATTTTGAGGGAACAGCCATTTCATTTTCTATCACCTGATGTACTTCAGCATAGTTGACGGTGTCGGTAACTTCATCTGTCCGGGCAGCTTTGCTGATATCTACTTTCAGTTTCAGGTCAATGAGATATTCATTCCCAATCAGATTTTCTTGCGGTGCAACTCCATGATAGGCGTAACAACGAATTTCTTTCAAAAGGATATAGCTACTGTTTATCTTCATATACTGTCTTTTTAGTGTGATCTTGTTTGACTTTTAACAGGTCTTTCTGTGCAACCATTTGTGGAATCACTTTAAGAAAGACGGGTGTGAGCAGAAGGCAGATGCTTAATGTTATAAGCAAAAGTGCGCTTGCCTGTGCCCAACTATTGTGAATATAACGGCTGACTAATGGACCTAAAAAATGAAGTATCGGTCCATGGATACTTAAGGTGATAATTGAATATCGTCCCAAGTAAGAAACAACCTTTATCTTCTTCACTTTTTTGCAAAGTAACATAATCATAAATATTCCTGCAAACGCAGCGATATATACTTGAAAAATATTTCCCGTATAATTGTTGGTACGCATCCCCAATGTAGTAGCGGTAAAGTACATTACCACCAGTGCCAATACAACAAAAACCGGTATCAGTTTGTCGAAACGATGGCTGGGATATAGAAAGAAATTATACCGTCGGATCCAGAAACCGGCCACATAGAAGGGGAGGGCAGTCATGGAAACATCTATATACAGGGGTAACTCTATCTGTAATTTTCCGAGATAAAATCCTGCACAACCAATCAGAATTGTCACAGCGAACATGACAGGCAGATGCTTTTCACGCAGAAAGTGAATTAGATAAAATAGGATATTACAATTGAATAATGCGAGTAGAAACCAGATCGGTGGATTGAACTTGATAAGGTCGTGTCCATGAAATACAACCAAGAGTTCATCCCACGACACAGGCAGTTGAAACACCCCCGGAGCAATCTTCCAAACAATGTATTTCATTAGAAATGCACTTAGATAGAAGAAAAGAAAAGGAATAATCAATTTGTTTATTTTTCGTAGGATGAATCCGAACAGGCCTTCGTATGATTTGAAAAACACTCCCGAGATAAAGAAGTAAAGCGGCATGCGGAAACAGGATAACATCGAATTCGTATCCAGTTGTTCGAAGGCCCCTCCAACGTGTGCCATTACCACAAGGATAATGCAGACTCCTTTGGTTAAGTCCACAAAATCAATACGTCTGCTCTGGTTGCCTTCCATTATCTCTTTTAATTTCTCTTTTTCGGCGCAAAGATACTTTATAAATCGGAATAAAAAGAGGAACATTGAAAAAATAAACGAATGATGCGAAAAGCGAAAAAGTATGATATATAGTAATGATATTATTGCGAAAAAAATGGTTGACTATGTTTTGAAACTCCTTATTTTACCTCTGTTATCAATATATCCTTGAAAAACGAATGACGCGGATCACATAGATTTTTAGCGTTCTTAATCTAGTGTTATCCGCGTCGGTAGTGTCCGGAAAATATCCTTTTTGAAAGTTACTTGTACCTTTTATTCTATTTATTCGGATCTCTTCCTGTGTATTTAATCAATTCGCTAATCTTATCATTGAGTGTTTTTGCTTTCATCAACTGTTCCAGAGTGAGATGCATCCGGTATCTCCAGTAGTTTCGTGGATTGGATGGAACATTAATTCGCTCTTCCGCCACATTCGGATTTCTCCATTTCCCGTCTATCGATAACCAATCCTGGAAAGACAAGATACAGAGAATGGAATTACTGTTGAGATGGTTGCGTACGATTTCCTCGCACAACTCCGGGGTGGCAATTGTCGGTGCAACTCCATAATGTCCTAACGTTGCATTATAGTAACGTTGGGTCTGTTGATAATCTTCTTCCCACCAGCCACGCAACGTAGACATATCGTGAGTGGAGATTGTGCAAACAGACCGGTACGGATATTCATTTAAATGCCCGAATTCATGCATCGGATTCTTAGGCATCCGCTGAATTTCCAGACTAAGAATCCGGAGATCATTCATCACCGACGACACACAAGCAGGAATCATCCCCAAATCTTCTCCACAAACCAACATGCGGGTTGATTGTGTCAGTTGAGGTAACTTCTTCATAGCCTGTTGATACCAGAACTCGTTGTGCCGGTGATAATAATACTGGTCGTATAGTCTGTTAAACGCATTTTTCTCTTCTTCGTTCAGCGACCGGAATACGAAATCCCGTTGCACACCGATGCGCGGGTGGTATTTACCTTCCTCTTTCTTATCCGCAACAAATAAGACGTTGCTGATTAATGAATAAAGCCCTTCCCGAATCCACACACTATCTTCATCATTTCTACCGGCGAAGAATTGCTCTACCTCCCGTTGTGTTTCGAATCCCGGTTTCATCCGATAAAGTCCGGAGTTATCAACCGATTCAAGGAAATCTTGTTTGACTAAATGGGTATGCGGTCCGAACAACTGTCCGAGGAAAGATTCATGGATGAATGGTAGCAGATATTCATCCCGGAACGTTAGACCATAACTTTCGATTTCTTCCCGGCTCATCGGTAAAGAAGGATCAAACTGACCTAACAATCCGTGTACAGCGTGCATCGGTATTTCCCAAATACGGAAGAAACCGAGGATATGATCGATCCGGTAAGCATCAAAGTATTCCGCCATTTTCTGAAAACGCTTCATCCACCAGCGGTATCCGTCTTTTTCCATGACATTCCAGTTGTATGTGGGGAATCCCCAGTTTTGCCCGTTGATCGAGAAATCATCGGGCGGAGCACCCGCTTGTCCGTCGAGATTGAAGTAATGGGGTTCTGTCCAGGCTTCCACGCTGTTGCGGCTGATACCAATCGGAATATCCCCCTTTAATACGACACCGTGTTGGCGGGCATATTCGGTTGCAGACAACAATTGCAGATGCAAATGATACTGGATATAATAATACAACGAGATGTGAGGATAATCTGCTGTTCCCGGTTGGCACATTTTTTCTATATCTTTCGCTTGGTAAACAGAGTGTCTCGGCCATTGGCGGAAATTGGGTGTTTTGTAGGCGTCGCGCAGATAACTAAAGACTGCATAAGGTTGCAGCCATTCCTTGTTCGTTTCAAAGAAATCTTTGAAACCTTTGGAAGCCAATACCTTTTCTCCTTCCTGTCGGAACAGTAAGTTGAAAAACTCCCATTTAGTTTGGTTGACCGCTTCGTAGTCAATAGCAGGGAGGCTGTTCAGTTCCTTTTGCTTCTTGCTGAATTTTGATACCGCTTCTTTATCTTTCAGAGTTCCCATTTGCCTGATATCCGCATACATCGGATGGAAAGCATAAATAGAAATGCTGTTATAAGGATAAGAGTCCGTCCATGCATGAGTCATGGTGGTGTCGTTGACCGGTAAAATCTGAATAACTTTCTGGCGAGTATTTACTGCCCAGTCTACCATACGTTTCAAGTCGCCGAAATCACCTACTCCGAAACTTTTCTCTGATTTTAAAGAAAATACGGGTATAGCGATTCCTGCCCCTTTCCATGCGGGAATGTCGAAATAAACATATCGGTCGGAAATCACGAGCGTTTCGTTGGTCTTCAGTTCCGGGTCTGCCAGATAGCGGTTAGGGTTTTTCTCCCAGCAGTCTGCTTTCTTTTCCTGTTTGTTGTAGAGGATGAATTTATATTCCAGCGGATATTTTAGTTTGCTGGCGTCCAGTTCTATCTGCCATTCCGGGAAATTGGTATCACTCATCAGCACCGCTTTCTCCGGGTCCCAGTGACCTAATGATTTCTGGTTGCCACAAATTGCCAGGCAATAATCTTTGTTGATACGTGGGGCGTAGGCCTTGATAACCAGTCCCTTCTTATATCTTTGCGGGATATTCTCTTTTTCAGGATGTGCCAGTAAGGCTTCTGTAAAAGCAGAACTATAAAGATACAGTTGTTCCGGGATATTTTTCCAGCAATCATTGATTCTGTATATCTTCCTGGAGCTGCCTGATAAGAAAATAGATCTCGAAAAACTGTCCCATTCCTTGCGGATAACTATTCCGTTTTGCTCTATCTGATAGCTATAATTGATAGTCATCCCTTCTTGAGGGACTTCAAGCTCAAGTTCTGCCGTCCAATAGATCCCATCGGTGGTGTGTAAAGGAATTGATTCCGGAAATAAGCCGGAAATCCTTACTTCTTCTCCCCAATTGGTGCGGTATTCAATATTAAATGATAGAATCATATATATTAGATTTTGATTGTATATGTAAGACACTGCAAGTATAAGACATTTTTTTGAATAAAAAATAAAAGGAGCCGCACCGGACTCCTTTTAATCTTTTGTTTATATATTAATTAACATACGTAGGACTATTATCCACATCTGGAAGCGCCGCAAGTAGTACAAATCAGACAGCCTTCCTGATAAACCAATGTCTCGTTGCCACAGTTCGGGCACTTCTTACCTTTGGCTTCCGTTCCATCCTGAATATACTTCTTCAATGCACGTTCTACACCGTTTTTCCAAGTGTTGATACTTTCACTGTTCAATTGCAGAGAGCCAACCAGTTTGATAACCTGTTCAATCGGCATCCGGTAGCGAAGCACGCCGGAAATCAATTTTGCATAGTTCCAGTATTCCTTGTTGAACTTCTCTGACAATCCTTCAATGGTCGTCTTATATCCGCGTTTGTTCTCGAATTGGAAGTCGTAACGTTTGGTACCGTCTTCATCCACATTTTTGATGATACGTCCGCAAGTCACGCTCTTAGGCAGCAAGATACCTTCGTCGTCATCTTGCAAACCAGTGAATATTTCATAAGGGTGTCCGTCCAATAATCCGACAAAAGCTACCCATTTTTCCTTGTTGTTCTGGAAACGGACAACGTCTGCTTCCAATATTCTCGGACGTACCTCTACAACCGTAGGCGGTTTGCAAGGAGGAAGTCCTTCTTTCTTGTCTTTATCCGATTTCGTAGAGATCAGCACTCCGGAGCGTGAACCGTCACGATATACGGTACAACCTTTACAGCCGGATTTCCATGCCTCTACATACAGGCGGTTTACTAAATCCTCGTCCACATCGTTCGGCAGATTGATGGTTACGCTGATAGAGTGGTCTACCCATTTCTGGATTCTTCCCTGCATTTTCACCTTCATCAACCAGTCGACATCGTTAGAAGTCGCTTTGTAATAAGGAGATTTGGCAACCAGTTCGTCAATCTCTTCTTGGGTGTAACGTCTGACCGGATCGTATCCGTTAGCTTCCATCCAGGTAACAAATTTATGATGGAATACGATGTATTCTTCAAATGCGTCCCCTGTTTCGTCTACAAAGTCTACATGCACATTCGTATCGTTCGGGTTTACCTTTCTTCTACGTTTGTAAACAGGCAGGAATACAGGCTCGATACCCGAAGTGGTCTGCGTCATCAAACTGGTCGTTCCGGTTGGAGCAATCGTCAGACAGGCAATGTTGCGGCGACCGTATTTCTTCATGTCCTCATACAGTTTCGGGTCAGCTGCTGCCAGGCGTTGGATGAACGGATTGTTCTGTTCACGTTCGCTATTGTATATTTCGAAGGCACCGCGTTCTTTGGCCATTTCTACTGAAGAACGATAGGCACCGAGAGCTACTGTCTTGTGTACTTTTTCAGAGAATTCCGTTGCTTCTTCCGTTCCGTAGCGCAATCCTAATGCAGCAAGCATATCACCTTCTGCAGTGATACCTACGCCAGTACGACGACCTTGTCCGCTCTTCTTGTAGATTTTCTCCCAAAGTGCACGTTCCGCATGTTTCACTTCTTCGTTTTCCGGATCTTCGTCAATCTTGGTCATGATACGTTCGATCTTCTCTAGTTCGAGGTCGATAATATCGTCCATGATCCGTTGAGCGAGAGCCACGTGTTTTTGGAACAGGTCGAAATCAAAATAAGCATCCGGTTTGAACGGATTTACCACATAAGAATATAGATTGATAGCCAATAAGCGGCAAGAATCGTAAGGACATAGAGGAATTTCTCCGCATGGGTTGGTAGATACCGTTCTGTAACCCAGGTCTGCATAGCAATCAGGCACAGATTCACGGATAATCGTATCCCAGAACAAAACGCCCGGTTCTGCCGATTTCCATGCATTGTGAACGATTTTCTTCCACAAGGTAGAAGCGTCGATTTCCTTGGTGAATGTAGGTTGGGCAGAGTCGATAGGATATTGCTGTACATACGGCTTTTCGTCTACGGCAGCCTGCATGAAAGCGTCGTCCAACTTGACAGAAACGTTTGCTCCGGTCACTTTACCTTCGGTCATCTTGGCATCAATGAATGCTTCCGAATCCGGATGCTTGATAGACACGCTCAACATCAATGCACCGCGACGTCCGTCTTGAGCTACTTCACGAGTGGAATTCGAATATCGTTCCATGAACGGAACAAGACCGGTAGAAGTCAACGCCGAGTTTTTAACGGGAGAACCTTTCGGACGGATGTGTGATAAGTCGTGACCTACACCACCGCGTCTTTTCATTAGTTGTACCTGTTCTTCGTCGATTTTGATAATAGCGCCATAAGAGTCGGCTGCACCGTCCACTCCGATAACGAAGCAGTTGGATAGTGAAGCAACCTGGTAGTCGTTACCGATTCCTGTCATCGGGCTACCTTGGGGGACGATGTACTTGAAGTGATCCAGTAAATCATACAGTTCTTTTGCTGTTAACGCATTCGGATACTTCGATTCTACGCGTGCCACTTCATTTGCAATTCTCCAATGCATGTCTTCCGGGGATTTTTCATAGATATTACCGAAAGAATCCTTTACTGCGTATTTGTTTACCCAAACCCTTGCAGCAAGCTCGTCGCCTTGAAAATATCGTAAAGATTCTTCATAGGCTTCGTCGTAAGAATAAATCTGTTTTTCCACGATTCAATTTGTGTTAAATCTCGTTTTTAATAAGTAATATGTAGAAGTTTACTTATCGTTAACAAATGTAGGCGCAAAGCTAAGAATGTTTTTTCATCTATCAAAATAAAAATGAATTAATTTATTAACAGATTGCAAGTTTTCCATTTGTTTATGCTAAGTATTTGATAAAGAGTTAGAATTGGATTTTGTTCAAAGGTTAAAGTTCTCCAAAAAGAAAACTATTCTATTCCACTAGTGTGGTGGATTATTTTTTTCTTTTTATATCTTTGCAAAAAAAAGATATGTTTGAAACCGTAAAGAACAGAAGAACTATCCGGAAATATCTGCCTAAAGATATAAATCCGAGTTTGTTAAATGATTTGCTTGAAACCTCTTTCCGTGCTTCTACGATGGGTGGGATGCAACTTTATAGTGTGATTGTGACTCGCGATGCGGAAATGAAGGAGAAACTTTCGCCTGCTCATTTCAATCAGCCGATGGTAAAAAATGCTCCAGTCGTACTGACTTTTTGTGCTGATTTCCGTCGTTTCAGCAAATGGTGTGAACAGCGGAAAGCAGTGCCGGGCTACGATAATTTAATGTCTTTTATGAATGCGTCTATGGATACTTTGCTTGTTGCACAGACTTTTTGTACGCTGGCGGAAGAAGCAGGACTCGGCATTTGTTATTTGGGAACTACCACTTATAATCCTCAAATGATTATTGATACCCTCCAACTCCCCGAACTGGTATTCCCTCTCACCACAATAACGGTAGGCTATCCGGATGGTATTCCCGCACAAGTAGACCGTTTGCCTTTGGAAGCTGCCGTGCACGATGAAAAATATCACGACTATACACCGGAAGAAATAGATAAACTCTATGCCTACAAAGAATCATTGCCGGAAAACAAGCAGTTTATCGAAGAAAATAAAAAAGAAACATTGGCTCAAGTCTTTACGGACGTGCGTTACACAAAGAAAGATAACGAATTTATGTCCGAAAATCTATTGAAAGTACTTCGCCAGCAAGGATTCTTGAAATAAGTATTAAGTATTTTTCAAGTATTAAGTATAAAGTATTAAGTATTACCCTGGTGCGAAACCGCATAATAAAGCCTGTCCGCATGGATAATACTTAATACTTAATACTTAATACTTAATACTTAATACTTAATTTCAGTTTCTCTTTTTCAGTAACGATTCTATTTCCTGTACTTCTGCACTAAAGCTTTTGTCCACCTCCAATTGTCCTTTTACGGTTTTGCAGGCGTGAAGTACCGTTGCATGGTCTTTGTTACCGATAAACTTACCTATCTTAGAAGTTGAAAAGTCTGTGTGGTTTTTAGCTAGATACATGGCAATCTGTCGTGCTTGAACGACTTCCCTTTTTCTGGATTTTGTATGTATGGCAGACGGTTCCAGATCAAAATGTTTGCATACCACTTTGAGGATATCATCGATGGTAACCGCTTTCGTTTCGTTATGAACCACGCCATGTACAATGTGTTGTGCCAAATCCAAATCTATTTCTTTGTTGAAAATAGTGGAACGAGCCATGATAGCAATGACGATACCTTCCAGATCGCGTACACTTTCATTCACATTTTCGGCAATATAATCGATCACTTCCGGCGGGAATTGTAATCCGTCGCGGTGTATCTTGTTGCGTAGAATGTTTTTGCGAAGTTCTACTGTCGGCTTTTCAAGCTCGGCTACCATACCCCATTTGAAACGGGTCAGGAGGCGTTCTTCAATACCTTGCAACAATACAGGAGCACGGTCTGAAGTTAATATGAGCTGTTTGCCGTTCTGGTGTAAATGATTGAAGATATGGAAGAAGTTGTTTTGAGTCTTGGTGACACCGGCAAACTCCTGAATATCATCAATGATTAATACATCAATCGTCTGGTAAAAGTTAATAAAGTCGTTGGTCGTGTTATTGCGTACAGAATCCGTATATTGTACCTGGAACAAATGTGCCGAAACGTACAATACTCTTTTCTCTGGATAAATTTCTTTGATTTTCGTGCCTATTGCGTTTGCCAGGTGCGTCTTTCCTACTCCGGATGCTCCATAAAGGAATAACGGGTTGAAAGCAGTCCCTCCCGGTTTTTGCGCTACGGCTTCCGCCACACTTCTTGAAAGTTTATTGCTGTATCCTTCAATGAAGTTCTCAAAATTATAATTGGGATTCAAATGCGGGTCCAAATCCTGAACGGCAGGGGCCTGTAGGAAGCTGGGAGCTTTGTTTCCTCCGATTATGCTTTTGGGAGTAACAGCCGTAGAACGATTGCTTGCTTCGAGATTCACGGTTTGATTCGGAATCGAAGTCTTGTCCACCATGACATTGTACATCAACTTGGTTCCTTCGCCAATGACCTTATATAATGTCTTACGTATAAGATCTACGAATCTCTCTTCCAGTATTTCATAGAAAAACTGGCTCGGGATCTGTAAGATCAACGTTTTGTCCTCATATTTCAACGGAACAATAGGGGCAAACCAAGTATTATATGTCGTCTCGGGAACATTGTCTTTAATAACGTCGAGACAGCGGTTCCAAAGTACGACATGATTTGATTCAATCATAGTAACTTTTAATACATTTATTAATTAAGCAAAACTTCTACGTTTGCAAAATTGGGAATCTTATTCGGAAAAAACAAATCTATTTTTTTCTTGTTTTTTTCATGCTAACAATAATGTGTTTACTTTCAATGACTTATGCGTTTGTTGTCGGACACACTCTGTTTACCCTCTCTTGCAGTTTTGTAAGTATCTGTATGTTAATGTCTTATATATATAATTTTAGCCTTTTTTCTCACTTTTGTACGTTTGTACGGGAATATTATTTCGGTTTGTAGATAGACATTTGAAGAGCAATCTACTTTCTTTTGAAAGCCCTTCGTTATTTAGATAAAATCTATATAACGATAATTTGCTACTTGTCTTTCTTGCCGAATAATGAGAAGTGAACGTACCGTTTCGGATGCTCTTTCAGGTCTTCTAATAAGCTGGCTGCATTTTCAGTTGTTGCATTCAGATTATTGTATAAAGTCGGGTCGTTGAAGAGCAGTCCGATAGTGTTATCTTTGCTGTTTAATTTTTCTGTAAGTATTTTTACGTTAGCCAGCGTTTCGTCTATTTTTTTGAAAGTGGCTGCATAGTCTACTTCTTTCAAATTTCCGCTGATGACAACGAAGTTGTCTCCGATGGTGTTCAGTTTACTGGTGAGTTGAGGTATGTCATTACTCATCAGCCCTTTTACCTGCGAACTGACTACTGCCAGGTTGGCGGTTGTCTTCTCTATCGAGTGCAGGGTGGCAGGGATGCTCTTGTCTCCTAATATATTGTTCAGAGAGATGAGGATAGAATCCAGTTTCGGAAGCATTTCTTCTACCTTGGGGATCAGTTTCGCCGCGCTTTCCATCATTCCGTTGTTCAGTGTGCCGGGGATCGTATCTCCTACGGCATATTTTTCGCGCGGGTTGTTTGCCAGAAGAATATTCATGCGTACGCCTCCCATAAGTTCGGATACAAGCTCGGCACTACTTCCTTTGGGAATCCGCAGTTCCGTGTCCAGTTCCACTTCGACAATTACATTTCCGGGTTTGGCATAATCATAATAGATGTCACGCACGATACCTACACGAACACCGTCGGCAAATACCGGGCTTGATTTGGTGAGTCCGTTTACGTTTTCAAATTTGGCATAGAAATAGCTGGAAGGTTGAAACATGTGTATACCTTTCAGCCAGTTAATTCCGTATATAAGCACACATAGTGCAACGATACCTGCAATACCTATTCTGACTTCTTTTGTAATGTACTTCATTTTATCTTTTTATTTATTTCTTCTTTTTTTGAATTCGGCAATCGCTTCATTGACGTTCATTTTCTCGCCGTTCCGGAAAGCGATGATAAAGGCGTCTTTGAATTGTGCCGTAATGGTGCGCTTCGTACGCAACACCTTGTTATAATCGGAGGAAGCTCCATACGTATATTTGTATATTCCCCCTTCCTTATAATAATCTACCTCTTTCAGTCCTTTCAGCCGTTTGTCGTTTTTGGCGAGAGGTTTGGAAGAAGTAAGTATCTGTATCTTAAACGTAATTTCACTGTCATTGGTTGCACTCTCTACTACAATTGGGCGTTTCGGTGCTGTTTTTGCTTCGGCCAATAGCTTTTCCTGTTGGGGAGCTGTGTTCACGCTTTCGGTATCCTTTTGGGCAATTGCCGGGGCGTTGTCTTCTTCCTGTTCGGTTGGGACGATTGTTTTGCTGACTCCCGTTAGGCGCAGTTCATGTTCTCTCTTATAATTTAAGAAAGCACGGTAGATGCCTTTTGCCATGGTGCCGGCCCCTTCTTCGGAATTCAGATAGCGCTCCTCTTCGGGCGTAGAGATAAATCCTAGTTCTATCAGAATGCTCGGCATGGCACTCGCTTTTAAGACAAGGAATCCGGCTTGATGCACTCCACGGTCTGCCCTTCTACAAGTTTGGCGAAATTGTTTCTGCATCAGCGAAGCCAGGTGTACACTCTGCTCCATATATTTATCTTGCATGAATTCAAATATAATATATGACTCGGCAGAGTTCGGGTTGAAACCGGCATATCTTGTTTTGTAGTCACTTTCGTAGAGGATTACGGAGTTCTCTCGCTTGGCGACTTCCAGATTTGCGTCTGATTTGGCCAAACCCAGTGTCCAGGTTGAAGCACCTTTTGCGGTACGGTTGTTAGCCAGTGCGTTGGTGTGAATGGAAATAAAGAGATCAGCCTTCGCGTTGTTGGCAATTTCTGCGCGTCGGTCTAAAGGGATGAATACATCTTTGCTACGAGTGTAAATCACTTTGACGTCGTCGCAATTCCTTTTAATCAGATTTCCCACTTTCAGGGCAACGTTCAGATTGATATTTTTCTCTTTCGAGATTTTGCCGATGGCGCCCGGATCATGTCCGCCATGTCCTGCGTCGATAACTACTACAAAATCCTTCCCCCATAAGTGGTTAGTACATGAGGGTAGAAAAAGTAGCCAGAGGCAAATGAATATGTATAATATGTACGGTCTATTCAGTTTCATATCTATAATACGGTGCAAATGTAGTAGAAATTTGTAGAAAACTCATTATTTGCCATTAAGTTTTGTGTTTTTTTCGGTTTAATGGTAGCTTTTTTCCTGAAATCTCCGTTACTTTGTGCTTCGAAGTTAAAATGTACGACGATGCTTAAGTTTTTGAAGAATTGGACGTTACCTATTGCTATGCTGGTAGGTGCTATAGGTTATCCGCTGTTTATCAGCCTTTCTTTTCTGACTCCCTATCTTATTTTTACGATGTTGCTATTGACCTTCTGTAAGGTATCTCCTCGTGATTTGAAGCCTAAACCTCTCCATTTGTGGTTGTTATTGATTCAGATTGGCGGAGCGTTGGCTGCTTATTTGTTGCTTTATCGCTTTGATAAAATAGTAGCAGAGGGAGTGATGGTTTGTATTATTTGTCCTACGGCTACGGCTGCTGCGGTGATTACTTCCAAGTTGGGTGGGAGTGCAGCCAGTCTGACTACTTATACATTGATAGCAAATATCGGTGCGGCTATTGCTGTGCCTATTCTTTTTCCTTTGGTGGAGGTGCATCCTGATGTCACTTTTTGGGAGGCGTTTCTTGTTATTTTAGGTAAGGTGTTTCCGTTGTTGATTTGTCCTTTTTTGGCTGCCTGGTTGTTGAGTAAGTGTTTGCCAAAGGTGCATCAGAAGTTATTGGGCTATCATGAACTTGCTTTTTATTTGTGGGCTGTATCTTTAGCTATCGTAACAGCGCAGACGTTGTATTCCTTGCTCAATGACCCAGCGGATGGTTTTACGGAAATCATGATTGCTGTCGGAGCACTGATTGCCTGCTGTTTGCAGTTCTTTTTGGGGAAGACAATCGGCTCAATTTATAATGACCGTATCAGTGGCGGGCAGGCGTTGGGACAAAAGAATACGATTCTGGCTATTTGGATGGCACATACTTATTTGAATCCATTGTCTTCTGTGGCTCCCGGTTCGTATGTGTTGTGGCAGAATATTATTAATAGCTGGCAGTTGTGGAAAAAGAGAAAGAATGAGATAAAATAATGAATATAATCTATTGATATTTAGGTGTTTGCTATTTGTACCCAACTTTTCCTTTGT